>JBOGKX010000156.1:0-21999 GCA_050746125.1 Terriglobales bacterium
GATTCGCGCCGCGCGGCGCGGAAATAAATGAAAAAAAGCGCCGGCGTGAAATAAAGCAGCTTCAGCCAGCGGCGGTTGCGCTTGGGTGACAGGTGGGCGCGCTTGGGATCGCTCTCCGCCGATCCCAATTCGGCGTGATGGTCGAGGTGCCAGCGGGTGAACTGGCTGGCGGAAATGCCGCTGGGAATCGCGTAGAGATAGGCCAGAGCGCGATGCGCGCCGCCCTCCTCCGCCGGCAGCTCGCTGCCGCGATTGCCAGCCAGAATGTTGTCGTGCACAACCTCGTGCAGCAGTACCGTGCAATTAAATATGGCGAAGCCCTCGATGATGGCGAGCGGCAGCCAGACCCACGGCTGTGGAAAATCGACGGCGCCGGCAAAGGCCGCGATCAGCGCCGCAAACAGCCCGCCGGCGACCAGAAAATGTCGCCCGGGCCGCTTGTGATGCAACTGGCGCAAGGCCTCGGCATCGAGGGCGGCAGCCAATTCCCGCTTCAAGTCTTCGGCGCGCTGCGCGTAATAGTGCGGCTTCTCCATGCTCGTCATCTCACATCCTAAACCCAAGCCCCCCGGCGGCCCTTACAATGGAAAGGTTCAAGGGAGGAAAACTTGAAGCTCAGCCCAGGTAAACTCAAGGGAATGAAGGCGGTTTCCGATGATCGCGGCGTGATCGCGGCGGCCGCGATGGATCAGCGCGGCAGTTTGGAAAAGGCGCTCGCCAAGGCGTCCGGCGCCCCCGCCACGCGGGCGCAGATGGAGGAGTTCAAGAGCACGGTCACGCGCCTGCTCACCCCCTACGCCAGCGCCATTTTGCTCGATCCCGAATTCGGCCTGCCGGCCGCCAAGCAGCGCGCCAAGAACGCCGGTTTGCTGCTGGCCTATGAAAAGTCCGGCTATGACAACACGCAGCCCGGCCGTCTGCCGGATCTGTTGCCCGATCAGTCGGTGCGCCGCTTGAAGGCGGCCGGCGCGGACTGCCTCAAGGTGCTGCTCTACTACACGCCTTTCGAACGAGCCGAAGTCAACGAGCACAAACACGCCTTCATCGAGCGTGTCGGCGACGAATGCCGCGCCGAGGAGATCCCATTCTTTTTTGAATTCGTCGGCTACGACCCCGCCGGCGGCGACGAGAAGGGGCTGGAATTCGCCAAGCGCAAGCCCGAGATCGTCACCGCCAGCATGACCGAATTCTCGAAAGAGCAATATGGCGTGGACGTGCTCAAGGTGGAGATCCCCGTCAATTTAAAGTTCACCGCCGGCACCCGCGCCTGCACCGGTCCATCGGCGTACACCCGCGACGAAGCGAAGCGGCATTTTCAGACCGCGGCGGCGGTCGCCCGCAAGCCCTTCATTTATCTGAGCGCCGGCGTCAGCAATGCCGAGTTCAACGAAAGCCTGGCGCTGGCGGCGGAGGCCGGCGTGCCCTTTTCCGGCGTGCTCTGCGGCCGCGCCACATGGTTCGATGGCATCGCCGTCTATGCCAAGCAGGGCCTGGCGGCCTTCGAAACTTGGCTGGGCGACCAGGGACGCAAAAACATCGAGGCGGTGAACGCCAGCTTGCGCGCCGCCCGCCCCTGGTACGCCTTTTACGGCGCCAACTCCGCCGCCGCCCTGGCTTAGCCGTGGCCCAGAGGGGCCAATCCGAGCTGCACGGCCTCTACGTGGCCCTGCCCTTTTGCCGCGCGAAGTGTTCCTACTGCAACTTCGCCAGCGGCGTGTTTCCGCTGCGGCGGCAGGAGGAATACTGTCGGGCGCTGATTCGCGAGTTGGAACTGACGCTGGCCGGGCTCGGCTGCGCCCGCCTTCTCGTGGACACGATGTACTGGGGCGGCGGCACGCCCACCCTGCTCGCTCCGGCTCGCTTGGTGGCCTTGGCCGAGGAAATCCGCGTCCGCGTGGTCGTCCACCCCGGCGCCGAATTCACGGTCGAGGCGATGCCCGGCACGCTCGATGACGAGATTTTAGGCGCGCTGGCGGCGGCCGGAGTGAACCGCGTCAGCCTGGGCGTGCAATCGTTTCACGAGGCGGAGGCGCGCGCCGTCGGCCGCCTGCATAGCCAGGCCGCCGTGCTGGCCGACCTCGAGCGCCTGCGGCGCCGCGGCCTGACCAACGTGAATCTCGATCTGATCGCCGGCCTGCCCCATCAGACGCTTGCCTCCTGGCGCGCGTCGCTGACGGCGGCGATCGATACCGGCGTGCCGCACATTTCCGTGTATCTGCTCGAGATCGATGAAGACAGCCGCTTGGGCCGCGAGGTGCTGGCCGGCGGCGGCCGTTATCACGCGCCGGCCGTTCCCGACGACGATCTCGCCGCCGAAGCTTACGAGATCGCCTGCGCCGAGTTGGCGCGCGCCGGTCTGCGCCAGTACGAAATTTCGAACTTCGCGCGCCCCGGCTTCGAAAGCCGCCATAACGAGCGCTACTGGCTGCGGCGTCCCTATCTCGGCTTGGGGATCGAGGCGCACTCGATGGCGGCGGTTGGCGGTCGCATGCGCCGCTGGGGCAATTACGACGGCTTCGAGGCCTATCTCGCCGCGCTCGCCGGCGGCCGTTTGCCGCGGGCGGAAGACAGCCAGGTCAGCGACGTCGGCCAGCGGCAAGAGGCGCTGTTCCTGGGTCTGCGCCGTAACCAAGGCGTGCCGGCGATCTCCGCCGCCGGCTTCGAGGCGGAAGTGGAAGAACTCGAGGCCGCTGGCTTATTGGCGCGCGAAGCCGGGCGGATCGCGCTCACGCCGCGCGGCCGGCTGCTGGCCAATGAAGTTTTCGTTCGTTTCGTCTAGCGAGTACCCTATTGTCATGCGCGGACGCTTTACTCCCAAGGGCATGACCGATGTCAGCGAGATGGAAGAGCGCGGCGTGTCCTCCACCGTGGACCTGCGCAGCGACACCGTCACCCGCCCAAGCGCCGAGATGCGCCGCGCCATGGCCGCCGCCGAAGTTGGCGACGACGTTTACGGCGAGGATCCCACCGTCAATCGCCTCGAGCAGCGGGCGGCCGAGATCTTGGCCCGCGAAGCGGCGCTCTTCGTGCCCACCGGCACCATGGGCAATCAGATCGCCATCCATCTGCACGCCCAGTCCGGTCAAGAAGTGGTCTGCGAGGCGCGCAGCCACGTCTTCAACTACGAGATGGGCATGGCGGCGGCGTTTTCCGGCTGCTTGATTCGCCCCGTCGAGAGCGAAGACGGACTGCTCGATTGGCGGCGCGTGGAGGCGCAACTCTCGCTGACCGCGCCTTATCATCGCGCCCGCACCGGTCTGGCGGTGCTCGAAAACACGCACAACCTGGCGGGCGGCGTGGTGCTGTCGGTGGAGCGGACCGCGGAGCTCTGCCGCTGCTTCCACGAGCGTGGCATTCCCGTGCATTTGGACGGCGCGCGCATCTTCAATGCCGCCGCGGCGCTTGCCGTTTCCGCGCGCGAACTGGCGAAGGACTGCGACTCGGTCATGTTTTGTCTATCGAAAGGGCTCGGCGCGCCGGTCGGCTCGCTTCTGGCCGGCAGCCGCGACTTCATTCATCGCGCCCGCATCGTTCGCAAGATGCTGGGCGGGGGCATGCGGCAAGCCGGCGTGCTGGCCGCCGCCGGGCTGGTGGCGCTCGAAAAAGGCCCGGCGCGCCTCGCCGAAGATCATGCGTTGGCGCGCCGTTTGGCCGAGGGCCTGGCGGAAATTCGCGGCGTGACCATGGATCCCGCCAGGGTGCGCACCAACATCGTCATCTTCGGCACGTCGCGCACCGGCTTCACCGCCGCCGAGATCGTGGCCCGCATGGCCGAGCACAACGTGCTGGCGGGAACGGTCGGCGGCGATGCCATCCGTTTGGTCACCCACCTCGATGTGGACGCCGCCAAAATCGAAGAGGCCCTGCGCGTCATCCGCGCCGCCATCGAGCGCGCCTAGCCGGACCCGGAAACTCTTGGTGCGCGCCGGCGCCGATGGGCCCGCGAGCTCCGTCACCTTTCGCATCGCCGGACTGCAGCTCATTGCCTTCAACGGCGGACCGCACTTCCAGTTCACTCCGGCCGTCTTGCTCTTTGTTCACTGTGATACCCAGTCGGAGGTAGACCGCCTTTGGAAGGCGCTATCGGCCGGTGGCCGCTCTTGCACGATCACGATCGCGAGAAGGCGAAACGCGTGATGACCGCGATGCTGAAAATGTTGAAACTCGACATCGGCGAACTTCAGCGCGCTTACGAAGCCGAGTAGCCGGCGGCGGGCGGCTTACTCCACGTTGAAGGTTTTGGTGAGCGTGGCGACGCGGCCGGCATTATCCTCGGCGGTCACGGCGATGGCGAAGTTGTCTTGCCGCGGCAGTTGCGGCGTTACGTATTGGAAGCTGCCATCGTTGCGCACCAGGCCTACGACCTCGTTGTTGACCAGCACCTTGGCGCCGGGCAGCGTGGTTCCGTCCACTTCCAGCACGCCCGGCGCTATTTCGACGATCTTGTCCACGGTCAAGGGCAGTTTGGACTGCGCCACGCTGGCGATCAGCGTGAACTTGTTGGCGTCGAGATCTGGCGTGCTGCGGCCGGCGGCGTCGCTGGCGGAGACGGTCCAGTAATAGCTGCCGGCGGCCAGGCCCGAGAGGCTAAGCGAGGTGGCGGCGGTGGCGCGGTCCTGGATGGGATCGCTCATGAGCGAAGAACGGGACAGACACAGCCGATAACGCGTCGCGCCCGGTACCGCCGTCCACGTGAAGTGAATCGTGGCCTGCTCCGGCTTCCGCGCCAGGATGGGGCTCAAATTTCCCGGCGTGACCAGTTGTGGCGCCTCCGGCACCGCCTCCACCCTCAATGCGCGGCCGGGGGCGACGTTCAAGCGCTGAAATGGACGCACTTGAATCGTATCTTTGCCGCGTCGCACGTTGGCGGCGCCGGCCACAACGGTCAGCGATCCCTGCTGGGCGTTGGTTACGACCTCGGCGCGGCTGTCTTGGTTCAAGGACGCCGCGGCGTCGGCAAAGCGCAAGCGTGACGTGATCAGGCGTCCGTCGGCATGCCCGGTGGAGAGGTCCACGCGTCCGGAGGTGACGTTGACAGCGACCGTGGAGCTGTCGGCCGTGGCCTGGTTTTGTTCGATGACGATCAGCGAGTTGGGGCTAAGTAAATAGGTCGTGTCGTCGGAAAATTCAATGCGCGCCCATCCGTCGCTCTGCGTCTGAACGGTGTCGCCTTGATTGAGCGTGGCACTGGGCTGCGCGGGAACGAAATCGGTGCTCCCGGCGGGCTTGACCAAAACTCCGCCCTCCACGTTCATGAAGCGCGCTTGCGGAGCTAGGGCGCCGGCCGGGACGACGGCGCCGCCGCTGCTGTTGAGCCAGCCGCGCAGGCTGGTCGATAGGCGCGGAAAGACCCCCGAGTAAACGACCAAAATCGTGGCCGCGGCGATTAGCAACACGGTCAAAAACAGCGTACGGTAACTGATAAACCGCCACTGGATCGCGACTTGGCCGTCGTTGCGATCGAGTTGAGACCCGTCATTCATGGAGCTAGAAGTGCCGGCACTTATCCGGAGTCTAAGCCGTTTCCTCCGCGCCAACAATGCGGACCACGGTACTTTTGCGGTACAGTCCTAGCGGTGCGGATGCCGGTCTTGAGGACAGGAAAATACGCGCCCTGGATTAACGGGCTGGGTGCAGCGAGCCGGCGATGAAAAGCTGGAATTGGGCTTGCTTGGCCACGTGCAGGAAAAAAGTGCTGGGGTCTTTTAGGCCCCAGCGCACATACGGGATCGTCACTTGCGCTCGTGCCGTGAGACGTTCGGCGGTCGCCACCACCGCCACGGGCACGCGCAGCTGATGATCGGCGCCGTGCAAGCGCAGGATGCCCTCGACTTCCGCCGTATAGCGGCCGGGGCCGGGCAGAGCGCCGAGCACGCGCGTGGGAGTGAAGGTGATTTCCGGGTAGCGCGCGACCTCCAGGACTTTGTTGTGCATGTTGGCGTCGCGGTCGGCGTTGCCGGTGGTACCGCTGGCGGCGTTGACCACGATTAGGCCGCCGGCTTGGCCCGTGCCTGGGTCGTAGTGCACATTGCCTTCGCGCAGCGTGAAGCTGCCGTGCACGGTGTGGAAGGTCGCCCCCAGGGTGAACTCGATGCGCGTGGCGGCCGGATCGAGGGTCAGCTCCATCGGCGCGGCCGCCACCGGCGCCGCCGGCGATGGCGAGCGACGGCCGGCCTGGCTGCTCCACGCGAGCGCGGTCCCCAGCGCCCCGATTGCCGCCAGCAACCAAATCAGTTTGCCCACACCCATGCTCGGCTCCTTTGCCGATAAGAGTCGCGAGCCGGCGTTTGGTTGCGCGCCGCCGCCTATTCTTGCGTAATCAAGATGCCCTTCGAGCCGTCATTGAAGTGTAGTGTTACTTCTTTGCCGGTGGGCAGTTCGACTGGCACGTCGTAGCGGACGGCGATGAAGATGTCGGGCCCTTGCCGCTCGATCACGATCTGCGCGGCGGTGACCGGCGCTCCCAGCGCCTGCGCCTGCGCCAGTAGCTTGGCGTCAATCTGGTCGTCGCTGTCGCCGTTGTAGACGGCCATGCGCGCCTCTTGCTGCACGTCGTTGTTGAACTGGAAGTTGGCGATCATGGGCGGCAAAAACTTGTAGCCGGCGTAGATGGCGCCGGCCAGCACCAGCAGCACCAGCAGTCCTCCCAGCCCGATACCCCCATTTTCATTGCGGCGCGGCATGCGGCGATCCCATGCGCCGACCTTAACATTGCCGGTCCGCGGCCCGCGCCTGTCCGCCGGTTCAAGGTGTTTCGCGCGCCACTCCACCGCGTGCAGGCGACGCCGAAGGGTGGGTGAAGTTTATCACTGGCGCCGCTCAAAGGCCGGCCGGCGGCACCCCCCGCTGCGCTATGCTGAAATCAACCCCATGGCAGGGAAACGAGGTCGCAGGGTCCGAATCAAAGCGGGTGGCAGATGGCTGCGCGCGCTGGGCCACCCGGTCGTTAAGGTGGTGCTGGCGCTGATTTTGATCGCCGTCGTGGCGGGCGGCTTTTTGCTGCTCCATTATTACAATCGCTACGCCCGCATCATTGATGCCCGGTTGACGGGCCAGATCTTCACTCGCCCCTCGATTTTGTTTGCCGCCCCGCAGTCCATTTACGTCGGCGAGCGAATCGACGCCGAGCAGATCGAAAGCGCCCTCGAGGAGGCCAACTATGGCAATGCGCAGGCCTCGCCGGTCGGCCATTTTCAAGATACCGGTCAGGGATTATTGATCCAGCCCGGACCGGAGTCGTACCACTCTCCCGAGGCGGCGCTGGTGCAGTTCAGCCAAGGCCGCGTCGCCGCTATCCAGGACCCGAAGACTCACCAGGCGCTCAGCCAGTACAGTCTCGAACCGGAAGTCCTGACCACGCTCTTCGACCAGCATCGCGACAAGCGCCGCCTGTTGCGTTACGACCAGATTCCCAAGCCCATGGTGCAGTCGCTATTGGCGATTGAGGATCGTGACTTCTTCCACCACGGCGCCTTCAACTACTGGCGCATCCTCGGCGCCGCCTATCGGGATCTTCGCAGCGGCCGCTGGCGGGAATCGGGGGCGCAAGGCGCCAGCACCATCACCCAGCAAGTGGCGCGGATGTTCTTTTTAAACGCGCGACGAACTTGGCACCGCAAGCTGGCCGAGGCGATGATTGCCTTCGAGCTCGAGCAACGCCTGACCAAAGAGCAAATTTTCGAACTTTACGCCAATGACGTGTACATGGGCCAGCGGGGCACTTACACCATCCGCGGCTTCGGCGAGGCGGCCCGGGTATATTTCGCCAAGCCGCTCGCGGAACTGACGCTGCCGCAGTGCGCAATGCTCGCCGGCATCGTGCAGGGGCCGAACTACCTCACCCCGTTTCGCTATCCCAAGCGCGCTTTGCAGCGCCGCAATGAAGTCATCGAGGCCCTCTATAAGGCCGGCTGGATCGGCGAGCCCGCGCGGGAGCAAGCCCTGGCCGCGCCGCTCGCGTTGAATCCAGCCAGCGTCGAGGCCAGCGATGCGCCCTACTTCGTCGATCTCGTGCGCGACCAAATCACCGACGAGCTGCCCGTGCGCGCGCTGACCACCGAGAGCTTTCGTATCTACACCACCCTCGATCCCGAGTTGCAGCGCGCCGCCGCCCGCGCCGTCACTGACGGCCTCAAGCAGGTGGATGCGATTCTCAAGCAGCGCCGCACGCGGCGCGTGCGGGTGAAAGGGCGTTGGCGCACCGAAGTCCGGCCCGGGCCCATGGCGCAGGCGGCGCTCATCGCCATCGATCCGCACACCGGCGCGGTCAAGGCCCTGGTGGGCGGCCGTAACTATGCCTACAGCCAGCTGGACCATGCCAGCGACGCGCATCGGCCGACGGGTAGCATTTTTAAACCGTTCGTTTATGCCGCCGCCCTTAATACCGCGATTACCGGACAGCAGCCGGTGATCACCGAAACCACCGAAGTCATGGACGAGCCGACGATCTTCGAGGGCGGCTATGCGCCGCATAACTTCGAGGACAAATACTACGGCAAAGTTCCCATCCGCGTGGCGCTCGAGCACTCGCTTAACAACGCCACCATCGCCCTGGCGCAGGAGGTCGGTTACGACAAGGTGGCGGATTTGGCTCACGCCGCCGGCATTGCCAGCGTGCAGCCCACGCCCTCCGAGGCCATCGGCACCTATACCGCCACCCCGCTCGAGATGGCCGGCGCCTGGACCATCTTCGCCAATCAGGGCGTGCGCGTCAGCCCACGCCTGCTTTACGCGGTCGAGAGCGGCAACGGCACGATCGTGGATCGGGAACTGGCCGATCCCAAGCCGGTGCTCGATCCGCGCGTCGCTTTTCTCACCACCGACTTGCTGGAGTCGGTGATGGATCACGGCACCGGCGTGGGTGTGCGCGAAGCGGGATTCACCGCTCCGGCCGGCGGCAAAACCGGATCTTCGCACGACGGCTGGTTCGCCGGTTATACCAGCAACCTGTTGTGCGTGGTGTGGGTCGGCTTCGACGACTACACGAATCTCAATATCGAGGGCGCGCACTCGGCGCTGCCGATCTGGGCGGAGTTCATGAAGGCGGCGGTGGCGTTGCCGCAATACTCGAACCTGCAGCCGTTTGTGCCGCCGCCGGGCATCGTCGAGGAAAAGGTTGATGACCAGTCGCAGCAAGTGGCTACCGTGCTGTGCCCGGTCACCGACAACGATTACTTCGTCGGTGGCACCCAGCCGGAGCAGACCTGCACGCTCCATCCCGTGCCCATGACTCCGGGCGCGGCGGTCGGCAAGGTGCTGAGCTTTTTGCACCTGCGGCCGAAATCGACTCCGCCGCCCCCCAGCCCGATCGGCCCGGCGCCGTCGAGCCAGCGAGTTGCGGTGCCGGTGACGGCGGCGAGCGCGGCGACGGCGGCTGCCTCCACGCCTCCCGCCAAGCCGAAAAAGAAGCGCGGCTTTTTCGCCCGACTTTTCGGCGTCGGCAGCGGCAAGCCTGCGCCTCCCAAAACGCAACCGCAGCCGCCCGAGTAGCGAGGCGCCGTCGCGCCTAGCCGGCCATGGGCGGGCGGGTGATGGCGCCCTCGGAGGCGGACTGCACCAGGGCCGCGTATTTGGCGAAGACGCCGGACTTGTCATGCGCCGGACGCGGGCGCCAGGCGGCGAGACGGGCGGCAAGCTCCGTGGCGGGCAGCTCGACTTCCAGGCGCCGCGCGGCCGCATCGATGGCGATCATGTCGCCGTCGCGCAGTGCGGCGATCGGTCCGCCCTTCGCGGCCTCGGGGGCGGCATGGCCGATCATGAGCCCGCGCGTGGCGCCGCTGAAGCGGCCGTCGGTGAGTAGGGCTACCGTATCTCCCAAACCTTCGCCGACGATGGCGGCGGTGACGGCCAGCATTTCGCGCATCCCTGGCCCCCCCCGCGGCCCTTCGTTGCGGATCACCACCACGTCGCCGGCTTGAATCCGCCGGCCGGTGACTGCCGCCATGGCCTCCTCCTCGGATTCGAATACGCGCGCCGGGCCGCGATGGGCGGTGCGCTCGTGGCCGCTCAGCTTGGCCACCGCGCCCTCCGGCGCCAAGTTGCCGCGCAGTACCACGATGCCGCCGTTGGCCTTGATCGGGCGTTCCAGCGGTCGGATCACCTCCTGCCCGGCTGCTTCTTTCGCGGCTGCCGCTTCTTCGCCCAGCGTGCGGGTGGAGACGGTGCGGGCGCCACCATGCAATCGTCCAGCCGCCAACAGCCGCTGCGCCAAGAGGGGCACGCCCCCGGCGCGGTGCATGTCGGCGGCGACGAAGCGGCCAGCGGGCTTGAGATCGGCCAGCAAGGGCGTACGGGCGCTAATTTGGTGGAATTCCTCGAGCGTTAACTCCACCCCCGCCTCGCGCGCCAGCGCCAGCAGATGCAGCACGGCGTTGGTCGAGCCGCCGGTGGCCGCGACGCAGGCGATGGCGTTTTCGAACGCGGCGCGGGTCAGGATGTCGCGCGGGCGGAGATTGACGCGCAGAACCTCCATCACCAGCTTGCCGGCGCCGCGGGCGGCCTCGGTCTTCTCCGCCGCCGTGGCCGGTATGCCGTTGGCGCCCAACGGCGAAAGGCCGATCATCTCCATGGCCGTGGACATGGTGTTGGCGGTGTACTGGCCGCCGCAAGCGCCGGCCCCCGGACAGGCCACATCCTCCAAGGCGCGCAGCTCGGCATCGCCGATGCGCCCGGCGGCGTGGGCGCCGATAGCCTCGAAAACGTCTTGGATCGTCACGTCCCGGCCTTGATAGCGGCCCGGCGCGATCGTGCCGCCGTAAAGCAGCACCGCCGGCAAGTTCAGCCGCGCCATGGCCATGGCCGCCCCGGGAATCGTTTTATCGCAGCCCACCACTCCCACCACGGCGTCGAAGAGCTGGCCGCGGCAGACCAGCTCGATCGAATCGGCGATTACTTCGCGGCTGATCAGCGAGGCGCGCATGCCCTCCGTGCCCATCGTCTCGCCGTCGCTGATGGCGATGGTGTTGAACTCCATGGGCGTGCCGCCGGCGGCGCGAATGCCCTCCTTCACCGCCGCCGCCACCTGGCGGAGATGGATGTTGCAGGGCATGGTTTCGATCCACGTGTTGGCCACGCCCACCAGCGGCCGGGCGAGATCCGCGTCGCTGTAGCCCACCGCCTTGAACATGGCGCGCGCCCCCGCCTGGTTCCGGCCGGACGTAATGGCGCGGCTGCGATGCTTGAGGTCGGAGGAGGATTCGCGGGAAGACATCGAAGCTTATGATCCTAGCAGAGTCGGCGGGAACTGGCCGAGGGAACGGTGCCTTTCTCATCCCGTCGAACACGGCGGGCGCAGCTTTTCTGCTACATTCGGCAAAGTGATCGAAGAAGCGGTACTGCTCATCGAAGACAAGCATGAGCTGCGGCTGATGCTGAAGACGGCGCTCGGCAAGGAGAACTTTCAGGTCGCCGACGCCCCCGACTGCCCCGCCGCGTTACTGCAGTTGCGGCGGCGCGATTTTTCCGCCGTGCTGACCGATCTCAAGCTGCCGGGTGCGGGCGGCTTGGATGTCTTGCGCGCCGTCAAGGAGCACGCCCCGCACACCCCGGTCATCATCATGACCGCCTACGGTTCGGTCGAAGAGGCGGTCAAGGCGATGAAGGAGGGGGCCTATGACTTTATCCAGAAGCCGCTCGATTTGGCGCACCTGACTTTGTTGCTGCGCCGCGCCATTGCCCAGCAGCAGTTGTTGCGGGAAAACATCTTGCTCAAGCAGGAGTTCGCGGAGCGGCACGGCTTTCCGCGCATCATCGGCGAGCATCCCAGCTTGCAAAAGGCGGCTTCCGCCTTGCAGCGCATCGCGCCCACCGACACTACCGTGCTGTTGCTGGGCGAAAGCGGCACCGGCAAGGAACTCTTCGCCCGCGCCATTCATAGCCTCAGCCCGCGCGCGCAGCAGCCCTTCGTGGCCATCAACTGCGCGGCCATCCCCGAGACGCTGGTCGAAACCGAGCTGTTCGGCCACGAAAAAGGCGCCTTCACCGGCGCCACCGGGCGCAAGCTCGGCAAGTTCGAGCTGGCGCACCGGGGCACGATCTTTTTGGACGAGATCGGCGAGATTCCCCTCGCCATTCAGGCCAAGATCCTGCGCGTGCTCGAGGAGCGTTCCTTCGAGCGCGTGGGCGGCGTGCAGACCACCCAGGTGGACGTGCGCATCATCACCGCCACCAACCGCGATCTGCAGGCGGCGGTGGCGGAAAAGCAATTTCGCGAGGATCTTTATTTTCGCCTTTCCGCCTTTCCCATCACCGTCCCCCCGCTGCGCGAACGCGGGCAAGACGTAATCGCCTTGGCCGAGGTCTTCGCGCGGCAATTCTGCCAAGAGTTCAAGCGGCCTTCCTTGCGCCTCAGCCGCGGCGCGCGGGAACTGCTGATGGAGTACCACTGGCCGGGCAACGTGCGGGAACTGCAAAACGCTCTAGAACGCGCCGTCATTCTGGCCGAGGGCGACGAGATTCAGCCCGGGGATTTGCAAGTGCGCCTGCCGCGCGCTGCCGCGATGCCCGCGCCGTCCAGCTTGGGCCTGCCGGCGGAGTTCAATTGGGACGGTACCTTGACCGAGGTTACCGAGCGCGCCGCCCGCGCCGTCGAAGGGGCGCTGTTATTGCGTACCATGGAGGCGTGCCGCTGGAACAAGGCCAAGGCCGCCGAGCGCTTGGGCGTGGCCTACAAGACCCTGCTTACCAAGATCCATGCCCATGGGCTGAACCGCGCCGCGGATCCATCCGCGGCGGCCGAAACGGCCGGCGACGGCCTGCGCTAGCGCCGCCCGCCACGGGCGGAGGCGGGCGGTGGTGACCGTGCTGTATGACGGCGGGTGCGCGCTCTGCCGTGCCAGCGCCGATCGCCTGCGGCGCGCCGACTCGCGCCGTGCCCTGGAGTTGCTCGACCTTCGCCAAGCCGCCGCCAGCGGCCGCTTTCCGCAGATAGACTGGGAGCGGGCGCGGGCGCTGATGCAAGCGGTGGACGACACGGGCCGGGTTTATTCCGGCGTGGACGCTTGGGCGCGCGCCGCCCGCGAACTGCCGCGCTGGCGTTGGCTCGCGGCGGCGCTGCCTCTGCCCGGCGTGCATTGGGTCGCGGCGCGCGTGTACGCCTGGATCGCGCGCAACCGTTACCGCTGGAATCGCCAACGCTGTGCCGATGGCAGCTGCCGCATCCATGCTCGCTGACGGCCCGCCCGCCACCCCCCGCCTCCAGTTGGACCGCGGCCCGCATCCGTTAGCCCGCCTCGCCCGCCTCTGCCTCGATCCGGAAACCAGCGAACGTCCCGGCCACCTTCGGCCGCGCTGGATTTTTCTCCGGATGCTCGGCCTGATCTACTTCTCGGCCTTTCTCTCCCTGCTCACGCAAATCAACGGCCTGATCGGGCCGCGCGGGCTGCTCCCGGCGGGACAGTGTCTGGCCGCCCTGCGGCAACATTTCGGGCTGGCGCGCTTCTGGTACGCGCCCAGTTTGCTGTGGATCGCCAACGGCGCCTTCACCCTCGAACTCTTGTGCTGGCTGGGGCTGGCGGCGGCGCTGTTGCTGATTGTGAACCGCTGGCCGCGCTGGGCGCTGGCCGCCGCCGAAATCTTGTTTCTTTCCTATGTGGTGGCAGCGCAAGATTTCTCCGCCTATCAATCCGACGGCATGCTGCTCGCCGCCGGCCTGATCGCGTGGTTTTTTTCGCCGCCGGGGCGCCGCCCGGGTCTGGGCCGCCATCGCCCGCCCACGCCGGCCAGCCTGTTTCTGCTGCAATGGCTATGGTTCCGCATCTACTTCGAGTCCGGCTTGGCCAAGCTGCTGAGCGGCGATCCTCAGTGGCGGCATTGGCGAGCCCTCGACCAGTACTACCAAAATTGCCCGCTGCCGACTTGGATCGGCTGGTTCATGCAGCATCTTCCCCATGGCTTTCACGCCGCCATGACCGGCGTGACGCTGGCGTTGGAGCTGGGGCTTTGCTGGATGCTGTTCATGCCGCGGCGGGCGCGCATCGCGTGCTTCGGCATCGTCACCGCCTTTCAGGTCGGCTTGGCCCTGACCGCCAATTACGCCTTTATCAATTGGATCGAGGGCGGGCTGGGCGTGCTGTTGCTCGATGACCTGTTTTTCAGCCGCCTGCGCCTGCCGCGCCGCCCGAAAAACGCGGCGGCTACCGAAAGCGCTCCCCGCCTCGACCGCCATGGTCCCGCGCGCCGCTGGACGGAAGGGATGCTCCTAGGTTGGGTCTTCTACGTCACCTTGGCGTTGCTGCTGTGGATGCCATGGCCGCGCCTGCCCCTGCCCACCTCTCCCGTGGCCGCGCTCGAGCCGTTTCGCGTCGCCAACCAGTACGGCCTCTTCGCGGTTATGACGCGCGCCCGCTTCGAGATCGAATTTCAGGGCTCGCCCGACGGGCGGCATTGGACGCCGTATCCGTTTCGCTTCAAGCCCCAGGCACTCGACCAAGCCCCGCCGATCTACGCGCCCTATCAGCCGCGCTTCGACTGGAACCTGTGGTTCACCTCGCTCGGCTCCTGGCGCCAATATCCATGGGTCGTGCGCGGCGAGGCGCTGCTGCTTGAGAACGATCCCGCCGTCGTGTCGCTCTTTGCCCGCAACCCTTTTCCGCGCCAGCCGCCCCGCTTCCTTCGCACCGTGCTTTGGCAGTACTGGTTTACCGATCTCGGGACTTGGCGGCGCACCGGCGCCTGGTGGCGGCGTGCCGATCACGGGCTCTATGCCCCGGAACTCGAGCGCTTGCCCAATGGCCAGATTGCCGTGGTGGCGTGGCCCTAGCCGGGGCCGGCCAGAAGTCGCCGCGCTTTAGCCAGCACCGGACCGAGCCCGGGCGTGGTTGGATAGCCGGCGAGGTCGTCCCATCCAATCCACGCCAGCGCGTTGGCATCGCTGGCGGCGCGGGCGTTCGCGGCATCGGGGCAGCGGGCGAGAAAGTCCAAGATGACGAAGTGAAAGCGAGCGCGCCCCGCCGCGTCTCGCTGGATCGAATCCACCACCTCCACCAAGTCGCCTACCTCGACCTCCAGTCCAGTCTCTTCGCGAGCTTCGCGGCGCGCGGCCTCGCGCACCGGCTCTCCGGTTTCGACCAGGCCGCCGGGCAAGGTCCACAGCCCTCGCATCGGCTCGTTACCGCGTTGGATTAACAGCACGCGAGCGCCGTCGGCGACGACGATGCCGACGCCGAGCAGGGGCGCGGCCGGATATTCGCGCCGCGGCGCGAGCGGCTGGTGGGGGCGCGGCATGCTTCGCTACCAGCTTATCCGCCCGCGCTGCGGGACGGATCAGGCGATTTCGCGATTATGCCCTTCCGGCGGCGCTACTACGTGGAGTTCCGATTGTGCGTTCCGGGGGCTAGCGCCCGGGGCTGCCCGCGGTTCATCGGCCCAATGCCGGGGGTTCTGCTGTCGTCGCAGCAGGCGCTTACCCAAAAGCGCCGCTAATAGCAAGCCGCTGCCCAGCAAAAGCATGCTGGCCGGCTCGGGCGCCGGCTGACCTACGGGCGGCGGCGATTCCAGGAGCACCGACTGCGGAGCAAATCCGGGCCCCTCGCCGAAAAACTGCGAGCCCAGAAACGACCAATTGTCGAACGAGTAATTTAGATCGACGACGTTAGGTCCGGCGAAAAATGGCAGGTCCACCAGCGGGAAATTCAGATCGTTCGTGATCAGGGTCGTTCCGAAGAAACCGTTGTCGGCGAATTGAAAGCTGAAATCATTGGCGGGCGGAAGGACTGTGAATTCGTTGATGCTCCCCGCGCTCGCCGTCGCAAGCGCCGCCATTACCACCGCCGACATCCATTGCCAACGATACCGCCGCATTCGAGCCCGCTCCCCCGCGCAAAAAGTGCAATACGCGGGCCAATGCAGCGAATCTAGCGAAATCAACGAGTTAACCCACTCGGACGACCCTGGAGAGCGATTTCAGCGCAGCTTATGTGCAAAGTCTTCCGCAGATGATCTCCGACTTTTGGGGGAGAACCCACCGTCCGAAGCGCCGCAGTTTGGGCGCTGGAGTTGTGCCATGCTAAAAACGTGCCGCGCGCGTGGGAGCGGATTCCGCGCTTGATGGAGAGACTGGAGAAGCGCGATATTGCCACGGCGCTGTTATGTTCCCGCGCGAGCTTGCGCTATTTCAGCAATTATTCTCCCTCGCCGGTCAGCGAGTTTTCGGCGCTGAATCCGCTGCTCGGCCTGCTTTTATTGCGCCGCGACGAAGCGCCCCACTTGTTCTTGGCGAGTGAGGAAAGCGAGATTCCGCTGGCCGAGATCAAGCGCGAGAGCGTGGTGGAATATTCGCTGATTACGGAAGCTACCTGGGTCGAAAAACTCTGCGAGCGGATCATCCCGGAATTGCGCCGGCTCCCGCCCGGGAAGCTGGCTTACGAGGGGCAGTGCATTCCCGCGTCTTTGGCCTTGCGCTTGCAGGCGAGCTGTTCGCACCTGGAGTGGACGCCGATCGAAGCCGAATTGCTGCGCCTGCAAGCCGTCAAGGATGAGGATGAAGTCGAGGCAATCCGCGCCGCCGTGGCCCTGGCCGATCTGGGCCATGAAGTAGTGTGCCGGATGGCGCGTCCAGGGATCACGGAGTTGGAGTTGTTTGCCGCCGCCCGCCAGGCCATGGAATTGCAGGCGGGCGCACGGCTGCAAGTCTTGGCGAATTTCATAAGCGGGCCCCGCACTGCCGCTTGCAGCGGTCCGCCAACCCGCCGCACACTCCAGCCTGGCGATTTAGTGATCAGCGACCTGACACCGCATCTCGCCGGCTATTGGGGCGACACTTGCACCACCTGCGCGGTGGAGGAGCCGAGCGCCAATCAGCGGCGCGCTTATGGCTTCCTCACCGACGCCATGGACGAGGCCTTAGCGGCGCTGCGTCCCGGACTCAGCGCCGGCGAGTTCGACCGTCGGATGCGGGCGGCCATGGCGACGCGCGGCGTCTATTATTCCCACCACAGCGGGCACGGCATCGGCTTGCATTGCCACGAGCCGCCGGCCCTGGCGCCAGGATGTGAAATGGCGCTCGAACCGGGCATGGTCGTGGCACTCGAGCCGGGCATGTATTTTCCCGGCCACTGGGGCATGCGGATCGAGCACGTCGCCCTGGTGACGGAGCACGGCGCCGAACTCCTCTCCCGTTTTCAGCATCGCCTGGCTTGAGCCACGCTCAGAGCGCGCCCAGCAAGGCGGCATGAATATGCCAGGCCCAGAGCAGGATGAAGATCCCCAGCGCGGCGCGGTACCAGACGAAAAAGCGCAGCGTGCGCAGCTTCAAGAAACGGATGAAGAGCCAAATCGACGCCACGCCCACCAAGGCCGAAACGACGATGCCGGCGGCAAAGGCGGCGTGCATGCCCGGCGGCAGGCCATGACGGTGAATCTCCAAGCCCTTCTTCAAAGCCGCGCCGGCAATGATCGGCGTCGCCAGGATGAACGAAAAGCGGGCGGCGGCCTCGCGCGACATGCCGCGGAATAGGCCGAAGGTGATGGTGATGCCGGAGCGCGAGATGCCGGGAACCACCGCCAGCGCTTGCGAGCAGCCGATCCAAAGTGCGTCGGCGAAAGATGTTTGATCGTAGTCCTTGAGACGGTTGCGGGTGCCGCTGACGGCGGCAGCGCCTCCGGCCGTCGCCGCTGCCGTCACCACGCCGGCGCCGGACGGCCGGTCAGGCAGCCGGTCGGCGATGCCCATCAGGATGGCCACGGCGATCAAGCTAAGGGCGATGACCAGCGGATTCCGCCACGTCGTTTCGATCTTGCTTTCGAATGCGTAACCGACAATGGCGGCCGGAATCGTCGCCACGACCAGAAACCACAACAGCCGCCGCTGCGTTTGCAGCGCTGCGCCGCTGATGGACTTACCCGTGTGGATGTCGATCTTGGCCCCGAAGCCGGCGCGCAGGATGCGCAGCCAGGTGAAAAAGAAATAGCCCAGCACGGCCAGTAGCGTGCCGGCGTGCAGCGCCACGTCGAAGGTAAGGCCGGGATCGGTCCAGCCGAAAATCCAGGGAAATAAAATCAGGTGGGCGGTGCTGCTGATCGGCAGGAATTCGGCGATGCCCTGCACCACGGCCAGCACGACGGCTTGCCAGATGGGGATGACGGGGAGCATGGAAATTAGAGCGTAGCAGACGTGGAGCTCGCCGGGTGCTGGCGCGGGCGGCGCCGCGGTTTCGCGTGACGCGATGGGAGATCGCGGTCGAGGCGCGCGCGAGGGACTACAAGGGCGATCCCGTCGAATTATTGTCCGGGCAGCGCTTGGCAGGCGCGCACCAAGCGCGCATAGTCGGTGACGGCGGCGGTCAATTCCGCCTTGGCGATGGATTCCCGCTCGGTATGGGCCAGGGCGATGTCGCCGGGGCCGATGAGCAGCGGCTTTCCCCAGCGATCGAGCGCCGGAATATCGGTACTGAAGGCGACGGTGGTGGTTTCGAACCCCGGCAGCACGAGAGGAAAGACGGGCGGAATTTCCAGCACGAACTGCGCCTCGGCCAGGCCCGCTACGGCCGCCTCGATTTGGCTGCGCAGGCCGTCGGATGGTGCGACCAGACGATAGAGCAGTTCGGCGCGCGCCTCGTCGGCGACGACGTTCGGGGCGCGGCCGCCGGCCAGCGTGCCGATGTTGCACGTAGTCGGGCCCAGTTGCGAGTTGGCGGGCAAGGGCAAGGCGCGCAGGCGCGCCAAAGCGTCGAGCAGCTTCTCGATCGCCGATTCGCCCAGCTGCGGATATGCGGAGTGGGCCATGCGGCCGCGAGCGGTGAGATCGACGCGCAAGCTGCCCTTGCCCGCCGTCACCAGCCGGCCGCCGGTCGGCTCGCCATTGATCAAAAAGCGGCTGCCCGCCGGGCGCAGATTGGCGGCATGGGCGCCGGCGCTGTTTTTTTCCTCTCCGGCCAGGAAAAGCAGGCCGAAGTCGCGCGCGCCTGCGGCCATCAGGTCGAACGCCGCGAAAACTTGCGCGGCGGCGATGCCCTTGGCGTCGCAGGCGCCGCGGCCGGAAATGCGGTCTTCGCTCTCCCGGCTGGGGAAGAAAGGCGGCACGGTGTCGAGATGGGTGCTCAAAACCACGTCGGGCCGGCCGTGTCGGGCGAAGACATTGGCGCGTCCGGCCTCGAGCGGCCAAACCTCGACTTCGAAGCCGCGCTGCCGCAAACAATCCGCCACGAAAGCAGCGGCGGCGGCTTCATTGCCGGTGACCGACTCGATGTCGATTAGGGCACGCGTGAAGCCGAAGAGGTTCATGGCGAAGGCGGCGGAATACCGATTCTATGGCAAGGCGAGGTGGGCGTGGATCAAGGCGCGGCACTCGTCGTAACGGCCGGTGAGGTAGTGGTCGGCGCCGGCGATGAAATGCCATTGGCAAGGCGGCGGCAGGCGCCGCGCCGCGGCCTCGAGTTGCGCGGGCGTGGCGAAGACGTCCTCGGTGCCGCTGATCAGCAGCTTGGGCCCTTGCCACGCCCAGGCCTCCGGCGGCGTTTCGTTCTTGGCGGGAAATCCGACCGCCAAGAAGCTCGCCACCCACTCGTCGGCGTGCGCGGCGAGATGGCGCAAGGCCACCACCGAGCCGAAGGAAAAGCCGGCAAGCACCAGCGGACGCGCATAGCGCTCCGCCATCCAGGCCAGCGCGGCGCGCAAATCGTCCCCTTCGCCGCGGCCTTGGTCGTAGGCGCCGCGGCTCTTGCCGACGCCGCGAAAATTGAAGCGTAATACCGGCATGCCCAGCGCTGCCAGCGCGCGCGCCACATGGAAGACGGTGCGGCTGTGCATGGTGCCGCCGAATTGCGGATGAGGATGGGCGACGACGCCCGCCAGCCCATCGCCCCGGCCGCTCCGTGCGGGCGCCGGCGAGGGCTCGTTCAGCAAATATTCGACGGCGCCGGCGGGGCCGGGCAAGGTGCCGGTCGTGATGCTGGACAATCGCTAGCCTCGAGTCTCGGCCTTTTCCGCGTCGGGCGCCGACAGGCCCAAACTCTTCATCTTGCGGTAGAGGTGGCTGCGTTCGAGGCCCAGCACCTCGGCGGTGCGCGTCATGTTGCCGGAATTTTCCTCGAGCTTGCGCAGGATGTACTCGCGTTCGTAGTGGGAGCGGGCCTGGTGCAAGGAGGTGAATTCGATGGCGGCCGCGCGCGGCGCGCGAAACAGCAGCGGCGGCAGATGCCGGCGCTCGATTAGGCGCGCCGCCGGGTTCATGATCACCACGCGCTCGATGACATTGCGCAGCTCGCGAACGTTGCCCGGCCAGGCGTAGCTTTCCAGCGCGGCGACGGACTCGGCGTTGAGCTCGCGGCACTTGCGCCCATAGGCGGCGGCGAACTCGGCCAGGAAGTGGAGGGCCAGGGTGGCGACGTCTTCTTTGCGCTCGCGCAGCGGCGGCACGTAGAAGGGAATGACGTTGAGGCGGTAAAAGAGGTCCTCGCGGAAGTTGCCGCGCGCGATCTCTTCCTCGAGATTCTTGTTGGTGGCGGCGATGATGCGCACGTCCACGGCGACCGCCTCCGGCGCCCCCAGCGGATGAAAACGCCCCTCGTCGAGGGCGCGCAGCACCTTCGACTGCGTTTTCAAGCTCATGTCGCCGACTTCGTCGAGAAAGAGCGTGCCCGCGTCGGCGCGGCCGAATTTTCCCAGTTTGGTTTCCTCGGCGCCGGCAAAGGCTCCCTTGGCATGTCCGAAGAGTTCGCTCTCGATCATCTCCTCGGGGATGGCGGCGCAGTTGACCTCGACGAAGGCCTGCTGCCGGCGCTCGCTCTGCGCGTGCAGCGCGCGGGCCACCAACTCCTTGCCCACGCCGCTCTCCCCATAGACCAGCACGCGGCCGTTGGTGGGCGCCATGATGGAGATTTGTTGGCGCAGGGCGCGCAGCGGCACGCTATTGCCCACCAGTTCGGCGCCGGCGGCGAACTGGCGCCGTAGCTCTTGGTTATCTTGCTGCAAGCGGCGCTGATCGAGGGCGTGGCGCACCGCCAGCAGGGTGCGCTCGATGCTGAGCGGCTTTTCGAGAAAGTCGAAGGCGCCGAGCTTGGTGGCGCGCACCGCCGACTCGATCGTGCCGTGGCCGCTGATGACGATCACCTCCGGCGGCTGAGGCCGCTCCCGCAATTCCGGCAGCAACTCCAAGCCGTCGGCGTCGGGCAGCCAGATGTCGAGCAGCACCAAATCGAAGAGGCCGGCTTCGAGCGCCTGGCGGCAGGCAGCGCCGTCCGCGGCGGCGGCCACCGCAAAGCCCTCTTCGCGCAGAATGGCGCCCAAGGATTGCCGGATGCCCTCTTCGTCATCGACGATCAAAATGTGCGGTTGCGGCATGGGCGCGGATAGGCTGTTTCCCTATTGTATGCGGGCCGTTCGCCGCCCGGTGGACGGCGCTTAAGATGAAGATTGCCATGAAGCGGCGGGCGCAATGGATGGTGGTGGTGTGGCTGGCCGCGGCGGCGGCGGGCGGCGCCTGGGCCGCCGGGCAAGCCCGCGGCGCTGCCGTTTCCAACCCGGCGGCGAATGCGCGCTTGTTGCGGATGATGGCCGAGCGCGGCGACCCGCAAGCCGCCTATTCGCTCGCCATCGCCTACGATCACGGTGACGGCGTGCCCCAGGATTACGGTCAGGCGGCACATTGGTACCGGGTGGCGGCGGAGAAAGGCTGGGCGCAGGCGCAATTGAGCCTGGCCGTGATGTATCAGCTGGGCCAGGGCGTGCCGCGCAGCGCGAGCCAAGCGGCGCATTGGTACCGCGAGGCGGCGCGGCAAGGCGTGCCGGAAGCGCAGGCGGGGCTGGCGGCGCTCTATGCGACCGGCAGCGGCGTGCCGCGCAGTCCGCGCCAGGCGGTGCGCTGGTACCGGCGGGCCGCGCACGGCGGCTCCGCCGACGCGCAATTGAATTTAGCCCTGCTCGAGACCGGCAACCCCGCCGTGCGCGACGAGCGCGATGCGGCGCGCTGGCTGCAGCCGCTGGCCCGCGGGGGCAACGGCTTGGCCGAGAAGCTGCTCGCCGATCTTTATTGGCGGGGCGCGGGCGTGCCGCGGGACCGGCGCC
>JBOGKX010000157.1:0-2172 GCA_050746125.1 Terriglobales bacterium
TCGGCGCCGACCTCCTCGCCTTCGTGGCCGAGTTCGATCAAGGTGGCAAGATCTTCGACCGCGGAAGTCAGCCGGCGGTCGTCGTCGATCAGTTCCTCGACGCGCTTGCGGGCGCGGGTGACGGCGAGGGAGCGCGCGGGGTCGGACCAAAAATCGGGCTGTGCAACTTTGCGATCAAAGTCGGCAAGCTGTTCGGCTAGACGCGGGGCGTCAAAGATACACCCGGATATCGTGGGCCTGGTCGCGGAGAGACACAAACTCGCGCTCTTGGTCTTCGAGCATGGCGCGCGGAGCTGCTTTAGCTTCACTCATGGGGACGTGGGTCGGGGCGCCATTTCGCCAGGGCGAGACCGAAAAGGGCGGCCACGAATATTGTAGCGACAAGCGGCAGCCAGTCGCCATGGCGGGTGTAGAAGGTGGTGTCGGTGCGGGCGGCGAAGGTGCCACGAAGAGCGGCGCGGCGATCGCGCGGGAGGGCGGCGGCGACGCGTCCATAGGGATCGATGATGGCGGTCAGGCCGTTGTTGGTGTCGCGCAGCAGCCAGCGGCGGTTTTCGATGGAGCGCATCCGAGCCATCATCAGGCCCTGGGGGCGGGCGGAGGACTGGCCGTACCAGCCGTCATCGGAAAGGTTGACCAGCCATTGGGCGCCAGCGGCGACTTCGCGGCGAGCCAACTCGGGAAAGATCGACTCGTAGCAGATCAAAGCGGCGAAGCGCGGGTCGGGGGCGATGGAAGCCGCGGCCGCAGGCTGGTAGTGGAACAAGACGGGGCCGCGTCCCGGCACGAAGTCGCCAGCCTGTTGCACCATCTTGCCGATGCCGCCAATGCGCTGCATCCAGGCCGGCAAGGGCACATATTCGCCGAAGGGCACAAGGTGCACCTTGTCATAGCGGCGGCCGGGACTGCCGTCGGGGTGGATCAGGAGCGCGGCGTTAGCGGGCTGTTGCGCGCCAGACGGCGCGGTGGGCTCGAGCAGGGTGGTTTCGCCTAGCAAAATTTCCGCATGAGCGGACTGGGCGAGGGCGGCAAGACCTTGCCGCAGCGAGGGCTCGGCGGCGTAGTCGAGAGGAGCCGGACTCTCGGGCCAGAGGACGAGGGCGGGCGGGATGGAAGACGAGGCCGGCGCTGGGTGCGAGATGCGAGCGAGATCGGCTAGGTAGGCGGCGAAAGAAGACGGAGTCCAGGCGGCGTCGAGCGAGGCGTTGGGCTGGACCAAGACGGCTTGCAGGCTAGCCGGCACCATGGTGGGCGGATCGTAGGGAAAGGAGGCGAAGCCCACAACCACGGCCCAAACGGCAAAGGGGGCGATCATGGCGGTGCGATACAGCGGCCGCCGCGCCAGCGCCAGCTGGGCGATATACCAAGCCAGCACCGAGTTTTCGAGCGCAATCAAAAAGCCGGCGCCATAAACCCCGGAGACGGTGGCGGAGAGCATGAAGCCGGCATGATCGATGCCGGCATACCCGAGCAGATTCCAGGGAAAGCCGCCGAAGGGGACGTAGGTGCGCAGCCACTCGATCGCTACCCAAAGCGCCGGCAGGGCCAGCCAGGGGCAGGGAACGCGGCGAGCGAGCGCATAGCCCAATACGCCGAACAAGGCGAAGAAGGCGCCCATCAAAACGACGAAGAGGGCCAGAACGAGCACGCCCTGCCATGCGGGCAAGCCGCCGTACACGTGGACGGCGTGATAAATCCAGGGACAGCTGGCGACAAAAAAAACCATGCCGGCCAAGTAGCCGCCGACGAGGGCGCGCGAGGCGGAGGCCGCGCGCAGGCAAATCAACAACAACGGGACCAGCGCGACCCAACAAAGCCAGTTCCAGTCGAGGCTGGGGAAGCACATCGCCAGAAGCAGTCCCGAGATGGCGCCCAACTCCCAAGATTCACGCCAGCTCAGCCAAAGTTGCGGCGAGGGCACGGGGGTGGCGACGTGCGGGGAGGCGGTGGAGGGCCGTGGCGAGCCTTGCGTCATGGGGCGCAGCGCAACTTCCCCAGCCATTATGCGCTAGGGGCGGACGAGAGGCCACCGGGCGTTGAGGTAGGCGGGGCGATAAGCTTCGCAGGGCTTCGTTCTCGGCCGGCCGGGCTTGCTCACGCGAGGCATTGCTTGGCGCTCCGCTTCGCTACGCTTCTGTGTACGCTGCGCCGCCCCGCCGGCCTGCGGCCTCG
>JBOGKX010000158.1:0-35421 GCA_050746125.1 Terriglobales bacterium
GGACCCTTGACGGCGGCGCCCTCCAGCGTGAGCTTCGGCAGCATAGTGATCGGCCAGAGCGCGACGGCTAGCGCAACGCTGACCAATACCGGCACGGCGACGGTGACGATCTCCGCGGCGACGGTAACGGGCGCGGGATTCGCGCTGGGGAGCGGCGCGCCGGTGCTTCCCCTGGCGGTGGCGGCGGGCCAGAGCGCGACGTTGCCGGTGAGGTTTGCTCCCACGGCGAGCGGCACCGCCAGCGGCACGCTGTCGGTCGGCAGCGATGCGAGCAACGGAACCATCGCGGTGACGCTGGCCGGGACGGGGGAGACGCAACACACGGTCGTGCTCAATTGGACACCCAGCGTCTCGCCCGCCACCGCTTACAAGGTCTATCGCGGCCAGATTTCCGGAGGGCCGTATACACTGGCCAGCACAAGCTTGCTGACGTCGCCGACTTTTACCGATGACACGGTCGCGGACGGCCAAACCTACTTCTACGTCGTGACCGCCGTGGACTCGCAGGGCGCCGAGAGCGCCTACTCCAACCAGGTGCAAGTGTCGGTCCCTTCGCCCTGACGGGTTATCAACGGCGCCATGCCGGTGGTGGCGCGCGAGGCACGAGGCAAGGACGAAAAATGCTTCCTCGTGGAACATCCAAAGAGCATCGCCGGACGCGGAATCGCCTATAAAAGCGAGACTCCTCGTTTGAATTGTCCGAGGGCGGCGGGGCCGCCCTATTTCTGGACGCCGCCCGCTCCGCTCAGGGCCTCTCCAAGTTGCCGCGAATGGGTGGCTCCCAGCTATCCCCTATTACGGGGTCGGGTGTTTACTGTATTGCACATCACATTACGACGTAAATAAACTCTCGTTCCACGTTGGCCTGCTGGTGTGATTGCTGACGGAAAGGAAGACTCCGATGAATCACCTCTCTCGTTGCGCTTCAGCCCTGGCATTTTGCGCCCTGCTCGCGGCGGCGCTGCTCTGGTCCGCCGCGCCGCTCAACGGACAAGAATTCCGCGCCACCCTCTCCGGCATCGTCAAAGACCCGTCCGGCGCGGCCGTGCCTCGCGCGCAAGTGACGGCAGTCAAAAAAGACTCCGGGCAAACTTACGCGGCGACCTCCAACCGGCAGGGCTTTTATTCGATTCCTTACCTGATACCCGGCGTCTATCAAGTCACGGTCGCGGCGCCAGGATTCGCGAAGTCGATCCGCACCGACGTTCCCTTGAGCGTGGCGCAAAAGCAGGAACTGGACTTCACGCTGCGGGTCGGCGGCACGCAGCAAGAGTTGACG
Organism: Terriglobales bacterium; assembly: GCA_050746125.1. GTDB lineage: Bacteria > Acidobacteriota > Terriglobia > Terriglobales > SCQP01 > JAJPKR01. The sequence goes on from JBOGKX010000158.1 coordinate 1,280, forward strand.
GTATCGGCGGCGCCACCGGTAGTGCAGACCGGCGATGCCTCGGGCGGGACCACCATGGACCTGGCGCAGGTGCAGAACCTGCCGCTCAACGGCCGGCAGGTGTACATGCTGCTGGCGCTCACCCCCGGCACCCAGTTCTTGCAAACGCAGTTCGGGTCTTCCGGCTATTCGGGTACGCGCGGCTGGGACGCCAACAACAACTATTCGATGGGTGGCGGCTGGACCGGCCTCAATCAATTCCTGCTCAACGGCTCGCCGGTGATCACCGACGAGGCGGACGGCTGGTCGGGCGGCTGGTACATGTCGCCCAACGAGGACGCGATTCAAGAATTCAAGATCATGACCAACACCTACGACGCCGAATACGGGCGCACCGGCGGCGGGGTGGTGAATACGACCCTGAAGGCGGGAACCAATCAGTTCCATGGCACGATTTTCGATTACTACGTGAACTCGGTTTTCAACGCCAACACGTACACCAGCAATCTGGCGGGAGGGAAAAAGGGCCTCGATATCACCAACCAATACGGGGGCACGTTCGGCGGGCCGATCAAGGAGAACAAAGCCTTCTTCTTCGGCAGCTTCGAGGGCTACCACCAGATCATTCCCTTTCCGGTCATCACCAGCACGCTGCCCAGCGCGGTGAAGGTTCTGCCCGACGGCAGCGTTGATTTTTCCGCCACCGGCTTCCAGATCTTCGATCCGCTGACGACGCACGCCTGCACGGCGGCCGACCTCTGCGCCAAGGGCCAGAGCTATGCGCGCAATCCGTTTCCCAACGACATTATTCCCGGGCCCAACACCGCTTTGCCGCCCGGCATTCAGAGCCGCGTGAGCGCGACGGGGCTGGCGGTGTTGAAACTGTGGCCGGCGCCGACCAGCAGCGGGCTCTTCAACAATTACATCCAGAACGGCGGCCTGGCGGAAGGCCGCTACCGCTATTACCAACCGATGGTGCGGGTGGATTACAACTTCACCGAGGCCACCCGCATGTACACGCTGTTTGCGTGGCAGAAGGGCCACGAGCATCGCAACCATCAGGGCTTTCCCTACCCGATCGCGGAAGGCGAATTGGACTCGGAGCGCGATTTCGTCAGCGGCATCGTGGACCTGACGCACGCCTTCTCGCCGGCTTCGCTCATCGATCTGCAGGGCTCGTTCGGACGTTTTCATCAAGACTTTCCCGCCGGCCCCATGGTGGACGGATTGGCGAAGCCGATCACCGCGCAGCAACTGGGCCTGGCCATGCCGAAGATTCCCACCACGACGCAGAGCATCGCGCCGGAATTCCGGGTGTCGGGCTATCCCAATATTCTGGGCAACAGCATCAGCGAGGAACTCACGAACAACTTCGACTTCCGCCCGGTTTTCACGCGCATCGTCAACCGGCACGACCTCCGCTTCGGGGGCGAGATGGAGGACATCCAGTACGCGAACATGGGCGTGGGGCAGCCGCTCGGCAACTTTCAATTCGGCAGCGGCTTTACCCAGGACGATCCCTTTCATCAGGGGCATTGCCCGGCCTGCGGCACCACCTTCAACACCGACGGCTATTCCTTCGCGAGCCTGGCGCTGGGCGATCCGGACGGCGGCAACGTGGACTGGAACCAAACGCAATTCGAGACGTGGCATTACTACGGCATGTTCGTGCAGGACGATTTCCGCGCCACGCCGCGGCTGACCCTGAATCTCGGCCTGCGCTGGGACGTGCAGACGTCGCCGAGCGAGCGCTTCAACCGCATTAACGCGGGATTCTGCTGGACGTGCGTCAACCCGGTCACGAACAACTCCACGTATCAGGCGAACATCGCCGACCCCAACAATGTTGCAGCTTGGCAGGCGGCGGGAGTGACGGTGCCGAGCCAACTGATGGGTGGGCTGCTGTTCGCGGGCGTGAACGGCGCGCCGCGCGCTCCGTATCACAATTACCTCGACCAATGGCAGCCGCGCATCGGGGTGGCCTTTGCCTTGCGGCCGACCACCGTCCTGCGGGGCGGCTTCGGCCTCTTTTACGCCATCCAAAACCAGCACGACACGACCACCGGGTTCAACCAGGGCACGTCCTACATCGATTCGCTGGATGGCGGACTGACGCCGGCGGATTCGTTCCCGGCGGGCACGCCATACCCGAACGGCGCACAGCCAGGACTTGGATCCAGCCAGGGCTTGCTGACCAACGTGGGCAACGGCATCGGCTACGACTGGCGCACGCGGCGCATCCCCAAATCGGAGCAGTGGTCTTTCGGCATCCAGCATGAACTGCCCTCGCGGGTACTGCTGGACGTCTCTTATGACGGCAACTACACGAGAAACATGACGATGGGCGTGCAGTGGGACGTCATGTCGGACGCGCAGCAAGCGGCCTGCGAGGCGAGCCCGTCGACGACTTGCCGCCAGCTGGTGCCGAACCCCTTTTACGGCGTGTTGCCGCTCAACAGCTCGCTGGGGTCGTCGTCGAAAATCCAGGCCTACCATTTGTACCGGGGGCCGTTTCCGGAGTTCGACGGCGTCTATGAATACACCAACCCCGGCGCCCGTTCCCGTTGGGACGCGCTGGAGGTCAAGGTGCAAAAGCGCGCCACGCGCGGGCTGACCATGCTGGCCTCGTTCACCTATGAACGGCAATTCGAGGACAACCATTGGCTCAACAACGGCACGTTCCGCGACCAGACGCCGATCTACGAGCCGGCCTACTTCGACCGTCCGCTGGTGTTCAACTTCAGCGGGGTGTGGCAGCTTCCCTTTGGGCAGGGCCGGCACTTCTTGCCCGCCGCGAGCGGGTGGGAAGGCGGGGTGGTGAGCGGCTGGGACATGGACTGGGAGCTCAACGACGAATCGGGCGTGCCGACGGGGCTGCCCGATTTGTACTACGTCTGCTCGGGGCAATCGATGGCGGTGACAAAATCCACCTATGGCCAGTGGTTCAACAACGACCCCGCCTGCTGGCAGCGACGCCCGGATTGGAGCCGGCGCACGATGCCGGATCGCGTCAGTTGGATCCGCAACCCCTACGCTCCGCAGCTGAATATGGCGCTGCAAAAGCGATTCCATATCTCCGAGCGCTGGGGCCTGCAGTTCCGCGGCGAGGCGTTCAATTTGACCAATACGCCGATTTTCCCGGGTCCGGACACGAATATCAGCCACCCGCTGCTGACGCCGGACAAGAATGGCGGATCGTGGAGTGGATTCGGGACCGTGCCGTTCTCGCAGCAGAACTTTCCGCGGCAGGTGCAGTTCTCGCTGAAGCTTTTGTTTTAGCGCGGACGTCAGGCACTGGGAAGAAGAGGGGCTAGGGATCAGGGATCAGCAGAGGCTATTGGGCGCTGGCAACGGTTGGCTGGTGGCCGATGTTGGGCGGGGCGCTGGGACTGCGGGCGGGCGGAGTCAGCCCAGGAAATCGAATCGCTTGGAGAATTTGAAAAAGACGCCACGCTGCTCGAGGATCCAACGCCACAGGGGTAGATTCGTGGCCGGCGCCAACGCTTGCATGCGCAGATAGTTCGATCCCACGCCCACGTAGAACTCCGTTCCCGGCTGAATTTCGCGCCGCAGCAGCAAGGATTCGCCCAGCGTCTTATCGCTGCTCGAGCCGAAGAGTATGTTGCGCAAATACGTGCGCTTGTCGAGGTAAAACTCCGTTCGCCAGAACCAGGCCAGATCGGACAGCACGCCCGGTCCGGCGGCCGAGCGGTACAAGCGATAGCCGGTTCCGGAAAAATCGGTGTGGAAGCGGCGCAGATCGCCGCCGAGATCGAAGTTGAGCGTGCGAGCGTAGCCTAGTTCATTCCGCTGATAGTCGATCGCCGGGCCCCATTGCCAACTCGCGCTGGCGTGCAGCCACCGCAAGTAGCTGGTGTTGAAGAAAACGTCCTGGTAAGGCGTCTTGTAGAACGCGTGAGCCCACTGCGCATCGGTATAGCCGGCCTCGTAGCCGAAAAAGGTCTGACCCGGCAATTGCACATTCAGGCCGCCGTTATCGAACTGGCGGCTGAAGCCGAAGTCATAAGAAGAGTCGCGGCCGTGGTTGGTGTAATAGTTGACCGTTTGGATGAGACCATGGCGCGGCCGCCAGTGGTAGTGGGCGTGGACGAACACGGATTTGTCGTCGGTTCTAGATTGAAACCCCAATTGGGGATCGAACAGCGGCGAGACCGCGGACGCTTGGGAAAAGACACCCCAGTCCGTCCCCGAGCCGCTGAGGTTGGTCGCCAGCGAAAAGCCGCGTGAGCGGGTGACGCCGGGATGGGTGGAATCGGGCCCGATATTCGACACGGCCTGCTGGGTTTCATTGGCGCCGGCGGTATGGCTGCCGAAGGCCGCCGCCTGCCAATCCCAGTGACGGGCGAAGTGCCAGTCGCCGTCGAAGCCGGCGACTTGGTTGCGCGCTTGGGGGGAAGCCTTGAAGCTCGAGAAAAAGCCGAGGTAGTCGCTGCCGGAGCCGAAGAGGCGCTTGACGCGCAGGACTTCGTCGGCGGCATCCTCGGCGCCGACGATCCCCGGCTGCGCGCGGTCCTGGGCGGCGAGCAGGCCGAACTGCCAGCGACCCACCTCGCCGGTCGCTTTCAGGCCGGCTTGCGGGTTGACGATCTTGCGCGAATAGAAGAGCGCGCTGGGCCCGACGGTTTGGAAAAACGTGGCGCCCTGGGTAAAGAAGGGGCGCTTCTCGGGAAAATAGAGCGGCTGATTGAGGTTGATATCCACTTGCGGCTGGTCGGCCTCGACTTCGGAGAAATCGGGGATGAGCGCGCCGTCGAGCGTGATATTGGGCGTCGGCGCATAGACGAAGTCGGCGCCGCCGCGGCCGCCGTAGAAGTTCGGTTGGGCCTCGCCCCGCGTGTTGAAACGGCCGGTGACGTACGGAATCGCCGCGAATTCGCGCGGCGGCGCGGCGACGCGCAATTCCGCTTGCGCCATGCGGGCGACCATGTTGGATTGGAAATCCGCTACGGACATGGGCGGATAGACGTCATCCTCGTTATGGGCGGCGACGTAGCGGACGAAGAGAAAATTCCAGGCTTGCTCGCCAACGCGGTTGTAGCGCAGGGAGCGGAAGGGGATGGCCAGCGTCGCCGTATAGCCGTTGCGCTCGCGATGCGCGGCCCCGTACCAGATGGCGTCCCAACTGAAGTCCACGTTGCCGGTCTGCGGGGTGAGCGTGCCGTCGGCAAGCACGCCGGCGGGGGTGACAAAAAAGGCGTAAAGGAGCTGATGCGTGCCCATGGGATCGAGGCCGACCGCGACAAAATCCGCATTGCCGATGTCATCGCGCTTGGTGATGTAGCCGCGCACTTGCTTCGCCGGTTCGCTGACGCGGAAGCCGACGAAGAGGTCGTGGTCCCCATAGGCCAGGTAGGCGACGACGCGACTCGAGGGCGGCACGTTCGCCTTGGGCTCGACTTGAAGAAAGTTGCTGAAGCGCGCGGCGCTGCGCCAGCAGGCGCCGTCGAGGCGCCCGTTCATCGGCGGCGGCGCGGCGCAATACGGCAGGCGCGCCGTCTCGCGGGACGGCCGCGCATCTCCGCTCTGCCGGCGCGGCGCTTGGGCGACCGCGGCGCAAGCGATCAATATGACGAGCAGAAGGGAGGCGGCTGGGATGCTTTTGGCCACAGGGCAGGTCCTTTGCCCGGCGAAGCGCGGAGGCGGGGCGGTTTGCCGTTGTCTCGCGTGGGAGTGACCTTGCCGATACTACGCGGCGGTTTCCCTCTTGGTTCCGTAATTTGGCGGCGGCCGGCTCCTCCGGCGCCCGGAGACGCCTCATGTTCATAATTACGCGCGGAGGAGCGGCAAACGCAGGAAAAAACTTTGCGAGGGCGGCGGGCAGCGGCCATGGGCCGCGGGGCGACGGGCAAGCGGGCACTCGGGGCGATAGATGCGCTAGAATTCGACGCAGTTCCTTCGCGGGTCCAACTCCGCGCCAAGGGGAGAGAAAGCCTTGGGGAGTGCACCCAATCTAGCCCTGCTGTTGGAGGCGGCCGAGGCCGGCGGCAAGGAGGCCGCCGACGCGCTCTTCAGCGCCCTTTACGCGCAATTGCGCCGAGTCGCGAAGCGCGAGTTGGCGCGGCAGGGCGCGCCGATGACGCTGAGCGCCACCACCCTGTTGCACAAGGCGTACCTCGACATCGCCGCCAGCGAAGGCACATCGTTCGCCGACGAGAAACGATTCCTGGGCTATGCGGCGCGGGTAATGCGGGGGCTGATTATCGACTACGCGCGCAGCCGGCAAGCCTTGAAGCGCGGCGGAGAATTTGAAATCACCTCGCTCGAGGGAGACCAAGCGGGGGTGGCGGACGACAGGGAGCTGGAGCGCGTCAGCGGCGCGCTGGACGAGCTGGCGCGAGCGGAACCCAAGCTGGCGGAAATCGTCGACCTCAAGTTTTTTTGCGGCTTCACGCTGAGCGAAATCGGGGCGATGCGCGGCGTCTCGGAGCGCACCGTGCAGCGCGATTGGGAAAAAGCGCGGATCTACCTGCATCGCACCCTGCGGCCGGACCTGGAGATTTGAGGCAGGAGCTTGGAATCGCGGTTCGAGCCCATGGCGGGGAGCCAAGCCCAGCCCGTCATTTCCTCAGAACTCCAGGGGAGCTTCTACGACTTGACCCGGCGTGCCGCCCGGTGGGATAATCCCACCGTGATCGTGACGCTCGACGCGAAACGCCGTCTGACGGTCCCGGCGGGACTTGCGCCAGCGAAACCCGGCGACTACTTCGATGCTCGCTTCGATCCGGAAGAAGACGCCCTGGTGTTTCGACGGCTGGCGGGAACCGAGAACTGGCTCGCCGTGCTCAAGGAATGTCCCGTCAGCCCTGATGATGTGCCTGCGCGGCGCCGTGCGTCAGCCAGACGCCGAAAACTGTGAGTTGGCTCCTCGACACCGACGTGATCTGTCAGCCGGCCAAGCGCCGCGGCGACGCCAGGGTGGTTGCGTGGCTTGAAGACGAACAGGATCGCTGCTTCACGAGCGCCGTGGTCATTGCGCAGTTGGCGTATTGGGTGCGCACCAAAGAGGGGCGACAGCGGCAGGCGCTGCAGGCGTGGTTGAGGCGACTCGTGGACGCCCTTCAAGGCCGCATTCATGGGTTTAACGTGTCGGTCGCGCACGTGTGGGCCGAGCAGGAGCACCTGTTCGACAAAGCCGGGCAGCGGATGCCGGTCGAAGACAGTTACATCGCCGCAACAGCAAGACGGCATGGGCTCACGATCGCAACGGGTAACGATCGCGACTTCAGGCGCCCCGGCCTGAAGGTCTTCAATCCGTTCAAAGGACTCACATAACGACACGCGTAGGCGTCGCTGATCGTCTCGCACATGCATTTGACAACACTTCGACGACGACGGCCTCGTCGTCGTCGGCGTGCGGCCCGGTGGGTCCGGGTCGCAGCCCACGCTAAACATCGATGAGCCTCCAGCCGTCCGGAAGCGGACCTCGTTGACGGTTCGTGCAGATGAAACTCGCGCCGGACTCGAACTTCGCGCGGACCCTCGTTAGCGGTCTTCGCCTTTCGGATTGAAGAGCCGCTGACGCAGAACCTGATCGACGTCGTCTCGTCCGGTCGGCAGCGCGGCGGCGTCGAACGTTTCACCGGCATCGATCAACCGTTCGATAACCTCGACGAACCGACCGGTCTTGCACTTCCAGCCGTGCACGGAACCGGCGATGGCCCAGCCGAGCGCGGTACCGCCGTGGGTCGCGTCCTTGGCGTTGATGGCGGGGTTGGCCGAGAGCAGCCGTTCCACCAGCGGAAGGTCGCCGAGAAAGGCGGCCCAATGAAGCGGGTCGCCAGTGTCCTGGCCGGTGACGCGGGGATCGAAGCCGAGCTCCAGCATCAGATCGACCGCTGAGAAATCTCCGGTTTGGACGCGCTCGACCAGGAGCCGCTGTTGCGAGTGGGTGAGCGTGGACACGACTCGTGGCTGCCGGGCGACGACCTCCAGGGCCATTGCGCGATTGCCAATGCCGCAGGCCGCGAGCAAACGCTGCGTCAGGGAGGCTCCTTCGAGCAGGCGCGCGACGATCGCAGGCTGGTTCGAGCGTGTCGCCGCTTCGAACGCGGTGAGCGGTCCAAACACCCAGCGATAGATGTCGCCGCGGCGGTCACCAATCTGCTCCGCCGTCGCCGGGTGACGCCCATCGTGCGCCACCTGATACAGTCCCTCGCCGATGCGGTGATTCAGGGCATCGGGATCGGCGACTCGACAGCGGTCGACGAGGGGCAGATCGCCGAGCCCGATCGCCACGAAGATGTCGAACCAGGCCCCGCGTTCGATCAGATAGCGAACGGCCTCCGGCGCCTCTCGCACCAGATATTGCACCGGGCGCGACTCATGATCGACGCATCGCGCGTCGACGTCGGCGCCGCGATCAACGAGATACGCGGCGATGTCAACGGTGCGGGCGAAATGGAGCGGCGTCTTCCCGTCGCCTCCGCGCGCGTGGACGACCGACGGATCGCGATCGACCAGCTGGCGCAGCCGATCGAACATGCCGAGGTGCGAGGCCGCGAAGATATCCACCGTCGCCCCGCGCTTGACGAGCGGCGCCGCCTCCTCGGGCGTGCAGTCGTACTCGAGGATGCCGAACGGGCCCGCCCACCAGGCGCTTTTCAGATTGATATCGGCCCCGTGCCGCAGGAGCAGATCGAGCAGCGGCAGATTCCTTTTCGCGGCGACGACGGGACGCGCGTCGAAATGCCAGATCGGGCTGTTGACCGACGCACGGACTTCGGCGGACGTGTCGAGGAGATGCCGGACGCGGTCAACGTCCTGCTGCTGCAGCGCCGCAAGGAATTGCTCGACTGGCGTGCGCGTCAGCGAGTCGATCTTCCGCCTCATCGCCGGCCAGCTCTCAAAGCCGTAGCTGCGAGCGACGACCAGTTGCGCGTCGGCGAGCGTCAGGGCATCAGGGGCGGGCGGCCGAGGGTGCAGCGCCTGCAGCCGCGCCAGCGCGTCGGCGTCGTGCCTCCACACCGCGCGCGCGAGTTCCTTGGCGCGCTTCTGCTGCATCTCGAGGTTGGGACGAGCCGGAAGCGGCTCGATGAAGGGTGAACGGTCGGACTCGGCTGCCATGACGCACCTCCACAGTGAGTGGTGTGCCCGTTGTCCGCGAGTGACGGGCGGAGGTTCGTCTGGCCATGCTACGTGCGAAGCCAACGACAGGTGGGAGCTTCCCTTCCGGCGGACGCGACGCGGCCTGAACGCGCGGGGATAGGATACCGCAGTTGCTGGCCCTGCTTGGGTCCCGGACGCGCGAGTTCAGATTCGTGCGGCGGGGCCGCCCTTACTCTGGACGCCGCTCCCGTTGGTCCCCACCCCAGCGCCGCTGCGGCGCTGGGGACCCCGGTTCGCGGCTGCGGCCCGGCTTCGTTAAAGGCGGAATTTCCTATCGGGAATTCCTTGCTGGCGGAATTTCCTGACGGAAATTCCTTGGCCGGCAACGGAGGCCCGCTCCGCTCAGGGCCTCTCCAAGTTGCCGCGAAACGTCAAGCCGCGTCCCGGATGAGCCAGTTGCGGAAATCGTCCAGTGCGGGGAGCCAAGCCCAGGTTTGGGAAGAATAAGCGGTTGGCGCGAGTTCTAGAATCCGCCGGCGCGTTGCCTGGTGCGCTTAGCTGGCGCGACGGGCGGCGAACCTCCTCGAGTTAGCCATGCGAATGGTGGACGGCGGTCGCGCCGCCGCTGCCATCCCGTCAGCCACGCCGCGCCGCCTCGATGGTCGCGATGTCGATCTTCCTCATCGGCATCATCGCCTCAAACGCACGTTTCGCTTCGCCGCCACCCGCCGCAAGTGCGTCGGTCAGCGCGCGCGGAGTGATTTGCCAGGAGAGGCCCCAGCGATCCTTGCACCAGCCGCACTGGCTTTCCTGGCCGCCGTTGCCGACAATCGCATTCCAGTAGCGGTCCGTCTCTTCTTGGCTGTCCGTCGCAATCTGGAAGGAAAACGCCTCGCTATGCTTGAATACGGGGCCGCCGTTAAGGCCGAGGCAGGGAACCCCCAGAACGGTGAACTCCACCGTCAGCACGTCGCCCTGCTTGCCGCCCGGGTAGTCGCCCGGCGCCTTGTGCACAGCGGTGACTTCGCTGTCCGGAAAGGTGACGGCGTAGAAGCGCGCCGCGTCCAGCGCGTCATTGTCGAACCAGAGGCAGATCGTGTTCTTGGGCTTCATGGGAGTGTCCGCTCCGAAAACAGATTGATCGAAGTGGAGGTCGGTCGCAAGTCCCGGGATCCCGCCGGCTCGGCGTGTTGAATGCCGTCATCGAGGAGCGCCGAGCCATCAGGGCCCTGCCGCGGCCGTAGGAGCGAAGATGAGCGGATGGAGGGAGATCGTTCATGGACATCAAGAGAAACGGCTCACGCCCTTCCGGCAGGGGACCGGCGGAGTATTTTACGGGAACCGTGCGAATCGATCCGCTGTTCGAGGCTCCCGATCCGGCGCGCGGGCGCGGCGCCAACGTGACCTTCGAACCCGGCGCGCGCACGGCGTGGCACACGCATCCGCTCGGCCAGACGCTGATCGTCACCTCGGGCCTCGGGCTGGTGCAGCGCTGGGGCGGTGCGATCGAGGCTATCAGGCCCGGCGATGTAGTGTGCATTCCTCCCGGCGAGAAGCACTGGCACGGTGCGAGCCCGACCGTGGCCATGACGCATATCGCCATGCAAGAGGCGCTCAACGGCAAGGCCGTCGACTGGATGGAACACGTCAGCGACGAGCAATACCAGACCTCGAAGGCGTGAACACGGCTGCGCGTATTATTTGAGGCATGCCGAGGCTGAGCCCGGAATTGTGGCGCGAGGTCAGCGGGCATTTGGACCGCGGCTTGGAGCTGGCGGGGGCGGAACGCACCGCCTGGCTCGAAGCCTTGCACGCCCGCGACCCCAAGCTCGCGCCGCTGGTCGCGCAATTGCTGAGCGAGCACGCGCAATTGGAGCGCGAGGGCTTCCTGGATCATGCGGCCATCGCCCCGGACGCCATTCGCCTCCGCGGACAAAAGTTTGGAGCCTACACGCTGCGCGAGCCGATCGGCGAGGGCGGCATGGGAAGCGTGTGGCTGGCCGAGCGCAGCGACGGGCGCTTCGAGCGGCGCGTGGCGATCAAATTCCTGGGGCTCTCGGTGGCGGCGGGCGACGGCGCGGAACGATTCGCCCGGGAAGGGAAGTTCCTCGGCCAACTGGCCCATCCGCACATTGCGGAGCTGATAGACGCGGGCGTCGGTCCGGCGGGCGAGCCGTATCTCGTCCTGGAATACGTGGAGGGGGAGCCGATCGACGCCTACTGCGACCGGCATGAGCTGGACGTGCGCGCGCGCCTTCGCCTGTTCCTCGGGGTGCTGCACGCGGTGGCGGCGGCGCATGCGCACCTGATCGTGCACCGCGATCTCAAGCCTTCCAACGTGCTGGTGCGCGAGGACGGCGCGGTAAAGCTGCTGGATTTTGGCATCGCCAAGCTGCTCGAGGATGCGTCCGCGCCGGGCGGAGCCGCCCTGCGCACGCTGGCGGGCGGCGCGCTGACGCCACGGTATGCCGCTCCCGAGCAGCTTACCGGCGGCGCGATCACCACCGCGACCGACGTGTACTCGCTGGGCGTGATGCTGTATCTGTTGCTAACGGGGCAGCATCCGGTCGGTTCCGACGCGCAATCCACGGTGCAACTGGTGAAAGCCATCGTGGACAGCGAGCCGCCGCGCGCTTCGGACGTGGCGAGCACGGACACCCGCTTGGCGGCGCGGCGCGGCGCGAGCCCGGAAAAGCTCCGCCGAGAACTGCGCGGCGACTTAGACACGATCCTGGGCAAGGCGCTCAAGAAAAATCCGCAGGAGCGCTACGCCTCGGTAGCGGCCCTGGCCGGCGATTTGCGGCGCTACCTGAGCCATCAACCGATCACCGCCCGTCCGGATCAGCTTGCGTACCGCGCGCGCAAATACGCGCGGCGGCATCGCCTGGGGGTGGCCATCGCCGCCGCGCTCGTGCTGCTGCTGGCGGGCTTTTCGCTGATCCAGGCGCGAGAGCTGCGGCGCATCACGCGCGAGCGCGACCGCGCCGACCGCATCGCGGAGTTCATGAGCGGAATCTTCAAGCTCTCCGACCCCAACGAGCACGCCGGCCAGGCCGTTACCGCGAGGGATATCCTCGACAAAGCGGCGGACGACATCCACGGCAACCTGGGCCAGGACCCCGAGCTGCGCGCGCAAATGCTGCACGTCATGGGACGCGCGTACCTGAACCTGGGGCTTTTCTCGCGGGCCGAGCGGCTTTTCCGAGAAGGCATTCGGGCGAGCCAAACGAGCGGGGGAGGCAACAGCCGGGATACGCTCACGATGACGCACGATCTGGCCTGGGCGGTGCTCCAGCAGGGCCGCGTGGCGGAAGCCGAAAGCATCGAGCGGAAGCTGTTGGCAACGCAGCGCCGCGTGCTGGGCGCGGGGCACGGCGACACGCTGGCCACGATGGAAGAGCTGGCATTCACCGTGTGCGACGAAGGCAAAGGGCGCTGCGGGGAGGGCATCGAGCTGACGCGGCACGTGCTGGCGGAGCATGAGCGCACGCTCGGCCCGGATGCCTTCTACACGCTGGCGACGATGAACAATCTGGCCATCATGCTGGCGAGCGACCGCCGCCTGCCGGAAGCCGTGGCGCTGCAAAAAGAATCCCTGAAACGACATCTCCGCCGATTCGGTCCCGAGAACATCGGGACGGTCAACGCCATGCTGAACTTGGGCGAGTTTGAAAGAGACGCCGGGCAGGAAGACGAGGCGGAGGGGACCATGGAAAAATTGCTCGCCATCGAGCAGCGCGCTTTCGCCCCGGATCAGGGCGAGACGGCCGCGACCAAGTACGATCTGGCTTCCGTGCTCCTCCGCAAGGGCCAGGCGGATCGAGCGCTCTCGCTGCTGCGCGATGCCATCGACCATGGGCTGGCGCCGCGGATTGCGCAGGGACTGCCGAGCGATCCTTTATTCGCTAGGCTCCGCGGCGACTCTCGGTTCCAGGCGCTTACGGTGTCCGTGGAGAAGCGGTTCGCGGCGGCCAAGGTGGAATAAATCCGGCAGCAGGCACCAGGCGGCGGGGGCGGCGGGGACTGACGTGGCGTCTTTTGGCGGTCGATTACGATTCCTACAATAGGGCCGCGTTTCGCCAGAGAAGCGGCGGCCCACAAATCCGATTTGGGGGGATATTCACATGGCGGCATCGACATCCGCAATCGACATGGATAAGCTCCATGCGTTCATTGGGCAGTTCGTAGGCGATTTAGGGGCCGCCGTGCACGCGGGCATGGTGGTGCTCGGCGAACGGCTTGGTTTATACAAGGCGCTCGCCGAAGCGCCCGCCACTTCCACCGAACTGGCCGCCCGAACGAAAACCGACGAACGCTACGTACGGGAGTGGCTGGCCTCGCAGGCTGCCGGGGGCTACGTCACCTACGATCCGGCGGCGAAAAAATTCAGCTTAAGCGCCGAGCAGGCCTTCGCCCTCGCCAACGAAGACAGTCCGGCCTATGTTCCGGGCGCTTTCGAGCTGGCGCTCGGTTCCCTGGCCGCAGTGCCCCGCATCGCGGAATCGTTTCGCAGCGGCGCCGGCATGGGCTGGCATGAACAGCACGAAAGCGTGTTTCACGGCTGCGAGAAATTCTTCCGGCCCGGCTATGCCGCCAACCTGGTCAGCTCGTGGATTCCAGCACTCGAGAGCGTGCAGGCGAAGCTCGAAGCGGGCGGGCGCGTCGCCGACGTGGGCTGCGGCAAAGGGGCATCGACGCTGCTGATGGCCAAGGCGTTTCCGCGATCGCGGTTTTTCGGATTCGACTACCACGACCAGTCCATCGAAGCCGCCCGGGCGAGCGCGCGGCGCGAAGGGCTCGAAGGCCGTGTGCAATTCGAAGTCGCCAAGGCGAAGCTGTTTCCCGGCAAGGATTACGATTTCGTGGCGGTTTTCGATTGCCTGCACGACATGGGGGATCCGGTCGGCGCGGCGACACACGTACGGCAGTCGCTGGCGAAGGATGGGACGTGGATGATCGTGGAACCGTATGCGAACGACGAGCTGAAAGACAACCTGAATCCGGTTGGGCGGGTCTATTACTCGTTTTCGACGCTGCTCTGCACCCCCTGCTCGCGATCGCAAGAGGTGGGACTTTGCCTGGGCGCGCAGGCGGGCGAAGGGCGCATTCGGGAGGTGGTCACGGCGGCCGGATTCAGCCGCTTCCGGCGGGCCGCGGAGACGCCGTTCAACATCATCTACGAAGCGCGTCCCTAAAGCCGGACGCGCGGGCTGGTGTCGTGTTTTGGCATCCATTTCCGATTGCATAGGTAGGAGCTGGGAGCGGCTTCGACGCGCTCTCGGCGCCACGACTTTGCAAGGAGCCTGGTTGCCATGGCAAGACTGGCCGAGCGGTTTCGTGTTCTCGCCTCTTTCTCGAAATGCGGTGCTCTTCCGCGGCGCAAGCGCCGGATCGTGATCGGAGCGCTTTTGGGGTGCGCCGTGCTGCTGGCGATGGAGGGGGTGAGCGGGCAGAATCTTTCGTTGGCCCAGCTTTTGCGCTTCATCCCCAACGGGGTGTTCTTTCCGAATCCCAGCGGGGCCTCGCAGACCTACAGCGCCAATGGCGGTGGAATCGACCTGACGAACCCTTTCTTCCAAAGCTTGGGGACGAATGGCCGAACCTGCGCGACCTGCCATGACCCGAGCGACGGCATGTCGGTTTCGGCGGCCAGGGTCGAGCAGCGGTTTCTCTTGACGCAAGGCACGGACCCGATCTTCCGGCCGGTGGATGGGACGACCTGCAATCACGGCATCGACGTTTCGACCACGGCGGGGCGGAATGCGGCGTATAGCCTGCTGCGGACACGCGGCCTGTTCCGCATCGCCATCGCCGTACCCGCGAACGCCGATTACCGCGTGACGAAGGTGGAGAACCCTTACGGCTGCGACGAGACGGACACGATTTCGATGTACCGGCGACCGCTGCCGGCGACGAATCTGCGCTTCCTGACCGCAGTCATGATCGACGGAAGGGAATCGACGCCCGCGACGGGGACGCAGAAAATCACTTATGCAAATTACCCGGACTCGCTGGTCCGCGATCTCAAGCAGCAGGCGTTCGACGCCGTTATGGGACACGCGCAAGGAGCCACGCCGCCGACGGACGAGGAGCTGGATCAGATCGTGAAGTTCGAGATGGGACTTACAACGGCGCAGGCGATCGGGCAACCCGCGGGGCTATTGTCGGCGGACGGGGCGCAAGGAGGGCCGGCGGCACTCGCCGCGCAGCCCTTCTTCGTCAGCATGAACTCCAGCGTGCATCCCTTGCTGCCGCAGCTCGAGCAGCCGGGCGGATTGGCGCAGCCGGGCGATGGCCAATTCACGCCGGCGATTTTCAATCTCTTCGACGCCTGGGCGAGCCGGCCGCCAGACGATCCGCGCGCCGCCATCGCGCGCGGGGAGGCGATTTTCAACTCGAGACCGCTGCACATTACCGGGGTCGCGGGCATCAATGACGACGCCGCGGCGGGCGGGCTGGTGGCGGGCGGCCTGCCATCGCTGACGGGGACCTGCGGCACTTGCCACGATACGGTGAACGTCGGCAACCATTCGTTTGCCACGCCGCTCGACATTGGCACGGGCACTCCCGATCCAGCGAACGATGCCATCAATCTCGGCGGGCTCGACATCACTTATCTGCCGCGCATCACGGCTTGCAAGCTCGATGCCAGCGGCGCGGCGACCGACAACTGTAAAACGACAGCCGATCTCGGGCAAGCCCTCATCGACGGCAAATTCGATCATGTCGGAAAAATCAAGGGGCCGATCCTACGAGGCCTGGCGGCGCGCGCTCCGTATTTTCACAACGGCTCGGCGCGCACGCTGTTGGACGTCGTCCACTTTTACGAGAAGCGCTTCGGCTTGGCGTTGACGCCGCAGGAGGAGTCGGATTTGGTGGCGTTCTTGGGTTCGCTGTGAGAGAGGGGAGGGTGTAGGGGGTAGCGGAGGGTACTGGGCGATGGCGGGGCGGGGCTAATGGCCGAAGGGGCGGGGGCCGGGGCGCCAATTGCCGTCGGCGGTTCCGTAGGGGCTGGCGACCACCAGGACGTAGCCGTCCGGATCGCGCATCCAGCATTCCCAGTGGTTCGGGCCGCCGTCCCCCTCCGGGGGATTGCGATGCTTGGGCATAACGATCTCGACGCCCATTCGCGTCGCGCGCTCGATCACCGCGTCGAAGTCATCGACTTCGAACCATAACAGGACCCCGTTTCCGTAGGGCTTGTCGTCGCGATTGGCGATGGGGCCGTGGTGGTGTGCGGCGTCGAAGCTGTGCAATTGCAGCACGAGCTGGTCCTTCGACACCAACTGTTCATACTGGGCGCCCCCATGGCAGCCTCGGCAGTCGAGCAGACGCTGATACCAGCGGCTGCTGGCTTCGACATCGCTCACGACGATCAGCGGTTGCGGGCGCATGGCGCAAGAGTCCGCGTTCATTGCGGCAGGATGATTTGGCCGTCGATTTGGAAGTTGCCGCTGACCGAAGACGCGCTCGTGCCGGGTTGGCCGCCGCCGATCGAGACGGTGTAGGCGCCTTGGGCGACGACGATGTCGCCGAGCGCGGTGACCATGCTGAGATCGCGGCGCCGGAGGTGAAACTTGACCACTTGGCTTGCGCCGGGCTCGAGATGAATGCGCTGGAAGCCGCGCAAGGCGCGAATGGGCGCGCCGGGGACGTTGGGAAACTTTAGATATAGCTGGACCACCTCGTCGCCGGCGAGCGTGCCGGTGTTGGTCACCGTCGCGGAGACGTCGAGCGGATCGCCGGCGTTGAGGGGCGCGGCGGGCAGCGCGAGGTTGCCGTAATGGAAGGTGGTGTAGCTGAGGCCGTAGCCGAAGGGCCAGAGCGGCTGGCCATGGAAGTAGCGGTAGGTGCGGCCCTGCATCGAGTAGTCCTCGAAGTTGGGCAACTGGTGGACGTCTTTATAGAAGGTGACGGGGAGGCGTCCGGCGGGATTGTTGCGGCCACTGAGCGTATCGGCGATGGCGGCGCCGCCTTCCTCGCCGGAGTACCAGGCTTCGAGGATGGCGTTGGCGTGGTCGTTCTCCCAGTTGACGGCCAAAGCGCTGCCGTTCATGAGCACGACGACGAGCGGCTTGCCGGTGGCGGCGACGGCTTCGACGAGCGCCTCCTCGGGCGCCGGCATGGCGAGGTTGGTGCGGTCGCCGCCGAGGAAGCCGGGCTGGTCAATGGGCATCTCCTCGCCTTCGAGGCGGCTGGTGATGCCGACGGCGGCGATCACGAAGTCCGCATTTTTGGCGGCAGCGATGGCGGCGGGATCGGGGGCGTTTTCCACGGGCGTCCAGATGAGCTGAACTTGCGGCGCGCCGCCGGCGTAGTCGGCGTAGAGGACGTCGAGCTTGACTGGCTGGCCGCGCACGAGGTGCACGCGGCCGAGGTTGGCGCCGGCGCTATTCATGCGCACGATCTGGCGGTCGCCGATGGCGACGCGCGCGAAGCCGTTGGCCTTCATGCCGACCCGGTAGTCGCCGGTGGCGGGCGCGGAGAGGAAGCCGGTCCAGTGGACGCCGAGCGCGGGCTTGCCTTGCGCGGCGGCGGGCAGGCTGGCGGCAGTTAGGTCCAAGGTTGGTTCGGTGCGCGTGACGAGCGGGGTGGACGCAGCGCCGGGGTTGAATCCCGAGAAGTAGGCGGCTTCGAGGCCGGGGCGGCCGGCGGGCGTGGTGAGCGCGGAGGCGGGCACGGGCCGGCCGTCGTTGCGGAGGAATTGGGTGCCGGGGACGTAGGTGATCTCGGCGTTGGGGAAGGCGGCTTTCAGGCCCTCGAGCAGGCTGACGGTGTGGGTGGGAATGCCGTTGTAGTTGCCGAGCAGGACGGCGGTTTGGTCGGCGAGCGGGCCGACGACGGCGATGCGCTTCACGGATGGCTTGAGCGGCAGGACGCCGTCATTCTTGAGCAGCACCATGGATTCATCGGCGAGGCGGCGGGCGAGGGCGCGGTGCGCGGGGCTGTTGAGCTGGTCATGGGCGATTTGGGTGTAGGGAACCATCGCCGGCGGATCGAAGAGGCCGAGGCGGATGCGGGCGGTGAAGAGGCGGATCAGCGCGGTGTCGATGGCGCTTTCCGGCAGGTAGCCCTGCTGCACGGCTTCGAGGTAGGGGCGATAGTCGTGGTCATCCTTGACCTGGTTGACGAAGTCTATGCACTCGTTATCCATGCCGCGTTCCATGGAGATGGCGGAGGCTTGCGGCTGGGTGGGGCGGTAGTGGTGTCCGTGGAAGATGTCGCGGACGGCGCCGCAGTCGGAGACCACGTAGCCTTGGAACTGCCAGGCGCCGCGCAGCGTGTGCTGGAGCAGGAACTGGTTGGCGCAGGCGGGCTCGCCTTTGACGGCGTTGTAGGCGCACATGACGGAGCCGGCGTGGCCCTCCACGATGGCGGCGCGAAAGGCGGGCAGGTAGGTGTCTTCGAGGTCGTGCTTGCTGACATCGACGTCGGTGACGTGGCGGGTGGGCTCGGGGCCGCTATGCACGTCGAAGTGCTTGGGCGTGGAGATGACGCGGTAGTACCGGGGATTCGTGCCCTGCATGCCGGTGACGAAGGCGACGGCCATGCGTCCGGTGAGGAAGGGGTCTTCGCCGTAGGTCTCTTGGCCGCGTCCCCAGCGCGGGTCGCGGAAGATGTTGATGTTGGGGGCCCAGAAGTCGAGTCCGTGGAAGATGCGGGAGTTGCCGTCGTGCACGGATTCGGCGTAAACGACGCGGCCCTCGATGCCGATGTCGGTCGCCATCTCGTGGATGCCGGGCGCATCGAAGGTGGCCGCCAAGCCGATGGGCTCGGGGAATTCCGTGGTGCCGTTGACCATGACGCCGTGCAGCGCCTCGCTCCACCAGTCGTAGGCCGGCACGCCGAGACGCGGAATCGCGCGCGCTTGGTTCACGAGCTGCGAGACTTTTTCCTCGAGCGTCATGCGATGCACCAGGTCGGCGGCGCGCTCGGCGGGCGGCAGCTTGGGGTTGCGGTAGGGCGGCTGGGCGGCCTCTTGTGCCGCGAGGGCGCAGGCTAGGGCGAGGACCGCGGCCGCGAGGGCCGGGACGAGATGGCAGGCGGGTCGAGTCATGGTCGCTGGGGAAGAATAGTACATTGGCAGCGCGCTGGAGCGCGCCGGCGGGGCGGCGACGGGGGCCGAGAGCGCATGCTATAGTCAAAGGGTTGTCGCGCGGCGGCCGCTTCGCGCCGCGCTCCTGCCACGCTCGCGGGGACGTAGTTCAGTTGGTTAGAACGCCGGCCTGTCACGTCGGAGGTCGCGGGTTCGAGCCCCGTCGTCCCCGCCATTTAACTCATCGTATCTGCTGGATTGACGGTGAGCGGACCGCGCGGGTTATTCCGGGTGCATCTAAGGGGTCCGGCGTCAATTTCGGCCCCAATTCCAGAAGACCAGCGATCCAGGCCTATGGCGCTCACGCCAAATGCCAGGCCCAGATTCCTCTCCCTCGGATGAGGGTTCAGCTCGGCTTGCCCATCGCCATGCGCCGCCGCCGCGTTCGGGGGCGCACGGCCGAGCCGTGATACCCGCGAGGTCAATTCAGGCGTGCTCGGCGTAGCGCCCGCCGCGGATCGTCGGCCGAACTGCTGAGATTGTCGGCGCCCGCCCAAAGCCGAGCAACGAGCGCGGCGTCAAACCTCTTGGCGACGCTCCGCTGCGCTCGCAAGATTTTCTTGCGGTCACCGCGGGGCGCCAGGGCCAGCATTCGGTCAAGCTCGTGTGAGATGCGGCCGCCCACATATTTGGCCGCGTGCTTCATCATTTCCTGCATGGTCCACTCCCCGTCCGGCCTCCAATCCATCGATGGATTCAAGCCGTACCTGCGCACGAGCCCGTCTCTTTGCAGGAACAGTGAACCGAGGCCAAGCTCAGCGTTGGCAGTGCGCCCGCGTACCCAGGCGTTTCCGAGGAGCTCCCGCCCTTCTTCGCAATCGGCGAGGTTCCGAAATATCGGCTGATATAGATGGACGGCCCCGGGCAGGAGCGGAAGGCGCTCAACGGGTACATAATCCGCCCGGAGCCGGGCCGAATATTCGCCGTGACCGCCCCGGACTCCGCGAACTCGACGAGATCGAGAAACGGGAACCCTAGCCTTTGGCTGCATAATCCCTGGCCCGATGCGTTCAAAAAGCACACGTGATTGATTCGGAGCACGAGGTTTGTGGGCGACATTTGGAAGCCGAGAAGCGCGGGGCCAAGGAAGCTGACGCCATCGCGGACCGGCCCACTGATGCGGGCAATCGCCACCATCCTGTCCAGCAGCCCCACTCGGGTCTCGATGTGAAATTTCGGCGTGATTCCAGCGGGGTTCTTATTCAGCAGTCGGTGGGCCAGCCAAAGCCCAACGCGTATTTCGTCCAGCCAGTCGAGCAAAATATTGAGGTCGGGCTCACCGAGGCACTGGTCGCCTAGCAACCTGTTTACGACCGGCTTAACAAGGCCCTCAAGCTTCGCAAACCTTTCATTGCACTCATAACACGCGGGGAACACGAACTGATCAAACGAGTACGTCCTCACCGACGGCCTATCTCGGTCTAGCCTCAGGCCGAAGTTGGCGACACGCCCCGGATCCCCAGTCGCTTCGAGCAGCCAACGGGGTATGACGTGCTCCTTGGTCTTCTCTTGGGGGTGGCACCCACAAAAGATGCACTCTTTACCCATCGTTGATCAGGACCTCCAGTCCCTAACCGGGGCCTTGTTGAGGCCAACCACGGAGGACCCGGCCGCCCCAGAGAGCACCTCGGGGTCTTCGGCCACACACGTTATCACGGCGCGCTTGCGAGTCGGTTAGCCCTCGATCGCCTCGAGTCGGACCGGAGCGCTGGACACAAATAACCAAGGCGGCTGACAACGTCGCGAGCATTTCAGGCGCCTCCTTCAGCCGAGGCGGCTTTGAGCGGCGGCACCGGCTTAGGGCCTATGCGAGCGTGGGCGACGCAGGGCGGCACCGAGGCACAGCATCAAAAGACCCGCGCCTAGCAGAGTGTCGGCGGGTGGCTCAGGCGTTGCAATGACGGAGCCTTTGAACAGGCCGACAAGTGGGTTCATCCCGATCGAGCCAACTGCGGCATCCCATTCGCGGAAATGAAAGGTCACCTTGGTGCCTTGGATGGTCGCGATGCCCTGTAGACCACCGATGAAGTACCCGAGGTCGTCTAATGACGGCGCATAAAACGATACCCAGTCGGTTGTGGCAATACCGAATTGGGAGCCGCAATAAAAAGGGTAGCTGCCGCTGCAGGAGGTGATCTGCCCAACCTCACCGTTGGTCGGGTACGTATCGAAAGATGCTGGCTCGGTGAAGCTTACCGCGAAATGGGAACCCGGAGGAACTAGGTCGTACGGCTGGCCGGTACTCGTGCTCAAGGATGGCGGCGACGTCCATATCGCGCTGAGGGTGTATGTGATCGTTCCAGCTCAAGCAGATGCTGTCGCAGCCCAGGCGAAGATAACCAGAATTGCCGCGTTTCTCATAACGAGCCCTCCCATGGCTCAACCCGCGGCAATCTTACACCTGGGGACAACACGCTCACGCTGCCAGTGCACCGGCGGATGCCCGGCGTAGGTCGATGCGAGGCTGAGGTCCAAGCCGCGCCAGCGCGCGGCGGGGTGTACACTGCTGGGTGGCATAGACGTCTAGGTTAACGGCGGGCGGAGGAGGCCGCGGGCATGGGCGAGGACAAGCTGCTGGGGGCGCTGGAATTGCTGGCGCTGCGGGTGCTGGAGCGCGGGGCGGCGCACGGTTTCGCGATCGCGGAGCGGGTGCGCACCATTTCCGAGGAGGCGCTGCGCGTCGAGGAGGGCTCGCTCTATCCGGCGCTGCACCGCATGGAAGAGGCGGGGCTGATCCGGGCGGAGTGGGCGCTGAGCGAAAACCGGCGGCGGGCGCGCTTCTACCGGCTGACGGCGCGCGGGCGGCAGCGGCTGGCGCGCGAGCGGGAACGCTGGACGCGGACGGCGGCGGCGGTGGCGCGGGTGCTGGAGCGGGCATGAGCTGGCTGGGGAAACTCGGCGGCTGGCCGCGGCGGCGGCGCCGCGAAGCGGAGTGGGACGAGGAGCTGCGGCAGCACATCGAGCGGCGGGCGGCGGCGAACGAGGCGGAGGGCCTGAGCGCGGCGGCGGCGCGGCGGGCAGCGCGGCTGGCCTTCGGCGGATTCGAGAGACACAAGGAAGCGGTGCGCGAGGCGCACCGGCTGGCGGTGGTCGAGGACTTCGCGCGCGATCTGCGCTATGGGGCGCGGCGGCTGGCGCGGGCGCCCGCCTTTACCCTGGCGATGGTGGTGCTGTTGGCGCTGGGCGTGGGCGCGGTGGTGGCGATGTACAGCCTGGGACGGGCGCTGGAGGGCGGGCCCGTCGGCTTGCCGCATCCGGAGCGGCTGTGGATGATCGGGCAGGCGGGGCTGGGGGCGAGGGTAGCGCCGGCGAATTTCCGCGATCTGCAACGCATGGCGGGCGGCGTGCTGCCGATGGCGGCTTTCAGCGGCGGCGGCGCGACGGTACGCGTTGGCGGCGCGGTGCTGCGCGCCGAGGCGGTGCGGGTAGGGCCCCGCTTTTTCGCCGTGCTGGGCGCCGCTCCCGCCGTGGGCCGCGGTTTTCTGGCGACCGAGTTCCTGCCGGGCGGCGGCGGCGCGGCAATCGTGACGGCGCGGTTTCAGCGCGAGCATTTCGCGGGCGCGGCGATCGGCGCTCCTATTGAAGTCAATGGCCGGCCGGCGACGGTGGTGGGGGTGATGCCGGCGGGCGTGGATTTTCCGCTCCAGAACGGCGTCATTTTGCCGCTGGTGGAAAACGAGAGTTGGTGGCAGCGGCGCAAGGCCGGCGACGAGCAGTTGAACTTGCTGGCGCGACTGCCGAGGGGCATGCAGTGGGAGACGGCGCAGGCGGCGTTGGCGACGGCGGCGGCGCGGCTGGCGCAGGCGCATCCGGAGGCAGACGGCAAGCTGCGCTTCACCTGGAACGCGCCGGCGGAGGTGGTCAACGGGAATCTCACGCCCATTTTCGTCGGCTTGCTGCTGGCCGCCACCGGCCTGCTGCTGGCGCTGGCGATCGCCAATCTCGCCAACTTGCAGTTGGGGCAGGCGCTGCGGCGGCGGCAGGAGGTGGCGCTGCGGGCAGCGCTGGGGGCGACCCGGGGGCGCCTGGCGCGGCAGTTTCTGGCGGAGAGCTTGCTGCTCGCGCTCGGCGGTGGAGCGGCGGCGGTGGCGGCGGCCGCCTGGGCGCTGCGGCTGCTGTTTGCCTCCATGCCGCCCTCGACCACGGCGCAAATGATCGGCTGGGAGCGCATGGGCCTCGATCGCGGCGCCCTGGCGCTGGCCTTGGGCCTGGCATTGGGAGGCGCGGCGCTGGCGGCACTGGCGCCGGCCTGGCTTGCGGCGGGCCACGCCGCGGCCGACGGCTTGCGGGAGATGGGGCGCGGCGGCAGCGGCCGGCGCGGACACCGGCTGCGCGGGGCGCTGGTGGTGGCGCAGATGGCGCTGGGGCTGGCGCTGGTGGCGACGGCGGCAACGACGGCCGGAGGGTTTGCGATGCTGGCAGCGACGGCGCGGCATTACGGCGGCGAGCACGCGCTGAGCTTCCGCCTCGATTTGCCGAGCGATCGCTACACCACGCCGGCTGCACAGAGCGAGTTTCTGCGGCGCTTGCTGGCACGGCTGCGGGCTTTGCCCGGCGTTGAGGCCGCTGGCGCCGGCACCAGCCTACCGCTGACCAACGGCGACACGCCAGAGCGTTGGGCGCCGGTCAGCCTGCCGGGCGAGAAACGGACCGAGACGTGGGTGCTGTCGCAAGCGGTGAGCGCCGACTATCTCGCCGCGCTGCGCCTGCCGCTGGCGGCGGGGCGCGGCTTTAGCGAGGCGGATAGCGCCACGGCGCCGGGCGTGGCGATCGTCAGCGCCAATCTGGCGGCGCGCCTGTGGCCGGGCCGGAACGCGCTCGGGCGCCGGCTGGAGTTCAATGCCAACGGCGCGCATCCGGGGCGCATGGTCGAGGTGGTGGGCGTGGCGGCGAGCGCGGACTACAACGTCTTTAACCGAACGCCGGAGCTGGCGATCTATTGGCCGCTGGCGCAGGCGGCGGCGGGCGACGCGCGACTGCTCGGGGCGGAGACGTTCGTGCTGCGCACGGCGGGCGATCCCGAAGCGCTGGCGACGGCGGTCCGCGGCGCGGTAGCCGGGCTCGATCCCACGCTGCCGGCGTTTCAGATGTGGACGCTGGCGAAATACTTCGGCGTCGAACGCGCGCCATTGCGGATCTTGGGCGGACTTTTTGGCGCATTTGGGGCGCTGGCGCTGCTGATCGCGGCGGTCGGCCTTTACGCCGCCATGGCGGCGAGCGCGGCGGAGCGGCAGCGCGAGATGGGCATTCGGGTGGCGCTGGGGGCGGATGCGGGCGGCGTGGTACGGCTGGGGCTGGCGCGGGCGCTGAAGCTGGCCGGGCTGGGGTTGGCGATCGGCTTTCCGCTGGCGATTTACGTGGGGCGGCTTTTGGCGGGGTTCGTCTATGGGTTGGCGCCGATCGAGGGATGGCTGCTCGCCGGCGTTGCCTTGACGCTGGCCGCGACGGCGGTGCTGGCGGGGTACTTGCCGGCGCGGCGGGCGGGGCGGATGGATCCGGTCGCCGTGCTGCGCTGCGAGTGAGGCGGCGCAGGGCCGGGGGTCGGCCAACTCAGGGCGGCGGGGGGGAATCGCAGCGGCCATGGGGCGTCGAATTTCGACTACTTTGCGGCTGGCCTGCGTGGCGGGCGGCGGCTTCCTGATCGCTAATGCGATTCGTTATCGGCGGCTGCGAGGAACCGCGATGCCGCTAGGCATGGCTGGGGGCTTTCTGATTCGGAGCGGGATTCAGGGCCGGATGCCGCCCCCCGATCCGCTGCGGCGCTGCCACCGCCGCAAGACGCTGCCAGGGCCGGCGCGCGCGGCGGCGATCGGCGGCGGCGGCGTGCTGATTGCCAGCGCCATTCAGCGACATTCGGTGGTGAGCCTCCCGCTGGGGGCAGCGGGCGGCATGCTGCTGCGCAGCGGCATCCACGGGCATCTCGGCGGGGGCTGCGCGGCCTGAGCGGCGCGCCGCCGCGAGGGGGCGCGGGGCTTGACAAGTATCCTAGGCTGAGAGCGAGGAGGTGCAAGATGTCGCTGCGGCCGGTGAAGCGGGTGATACAAGCCAAGCCGACGCTGGAGGGGGCGGGAGTGCATCTGCGCCGCGCTTTCGGCTTTGGCCAGACGTCGGACTTCGATCCTTTTCTTTTACTCGACGATTTTCGCAATGACATTCCCGCGGATTATTTGGCGGGGTTTCCCTGGCATCCTCATCGCGGCATCGAAACGGTGACCTACGTGCTGGCGGGCAGCGTCGAGCACGGCGACAGCATGGGCAACCGCGGCGCCATCAGCGCCGGCGACGTGCAATGGATGACGGCGGGGCGGGGGATCATCCACCAGGAGATGCCCAAGGGCGACGGCGAGGGGCGCATGCACGGCTTTCAGTTGTGGGCCAATTTGCCGGCGGCGCAGAAGATGTCCGAGCCCCGCTATCAAGAGGTAAAGGCGGGGGAGATTCCGCTGATCACCGACGACGACGGCACCACGGTGCGCATCGTGGCGGGCGGGTTTTGGGGCAAGACGGGCCCGGTCGAAGGCGTGGCGGCGGAGCCGGTATACCTCGACGTCTCGGTCGGCCCGGGGCGGCGCAAGACGCTGCCGGTCGAGACCACGCGCCAGGCTTTCGCCTACGTCTTCGCCGGTTCGGGGAAGTTCTGCAATGCCAGCGGGCCGCTGGCGGTGCCGACCGAGAGCGTGGGCTGGCTGGATACCTCGCCACCTACCAAGGCGGAGAATCGGTCCTTGATCCTTTTTGACCGCGGCGACGAGGTGACGGTGGAGGCGGGCGAAGACGGGATACGCTTTCTGCTCGTCGCCGGCCGGCCGCTGCACGAGCCGGTGGCCTGGTACGGTCCGATCGTGATGAATACGCAAGAGCAACTGCGGCGCGCCTTCGAGGAGCTGCGCGAGGGCACGTTTCTCAAAGAAGCTCATGGTTCCTAGCTCATGGCTCATGAGCTAAGACACCCCGTGAGCCAATAGTGGCAAGATAGGCGCGTGAGAGGAACCGTCGGTAGGGGAGCGCGGCTGGCGCTGGCAGGGATGGCGCTGGCTTTGGCCGCGGCAACGCCGCCGCCTCCGGCAATCACCGCGACGCTGACGACCGCAAGCTGGACGCACATACCGCTGCCACTCACGGTGCTGACGGTCGCGGCGCAGCCGACGGCCAGCGGGCCAGTGTTGTGGGCGGGCGGCTTGAGCGGCGGTCTTTGGCGCTCCGGCGATGGCGGGCGGACCTGGAGCGAGTCGTATCGCCTCGAACGAGACGATCTAATTTCGGCGATCGCCTGGACCGACGCGCAGCACGGCTTCGCGGCCGGCTCGTACCGGCTGTGGCTCAAAACCAGTGATGGCGGGCAAAGCTGGCAGCGCTCGTCGATTGGGCCGCAAGACGGCGTGCGCTGGCTAGCGATGGGGGATCGCGAGCGCGGGCTGGCGGCGGGCCTAGACACGTTTTGGTTGGGGAGCGGGGGACGTTGGCAGGGCCGTGCGTTCGCCGGCCGTCCGGCCATCCAGGGCGTCGCCGTGCTCGACCAGCGGCGCATGGCGATCTTATTGGACGGAGGCAAGCTGGAGATTTCGAGCGACGGCGGCGGGCATTGGTCCGAAATGGACTCTGCCGCGGCCCGGCCGCTCAGCCTCGTTGCCGGCCAGGGCCGGTATTGGGTCTTCGGTGAAACCAGCGGCCGAGCACCCCATCCCTACGGTGCATTTCAAGACGTGAAGGGATGGAGAGCGTTAGCGAGCGTGCCCGCCTCGCTTACGAATTGCACGTGGCAGGGCTGCATCGCCAACGAGCGCGCTTGGTACGCGGCCCTCAGCGCTCCGGCGGCCTATGAAAGGTTTCCGGCCGGGTCGGCGATTCGCTCCTGGGCGGCAGGGAAAGGGACGATTTGCGTGCTCGGCAACGACGGCGTGAATTGCGCGATGACTATGGGGCAGGCGGCGCCGCCGGGTTCGCCAACAAAGGCCGAGCTGGGCTCGGTGCAAGCGGCGAAATGCGCGTATTGCCCCGCGCCGCCGTATCCCTTTCAGGCGAGGACTGCGCAAATCGACGGCACGGTCGTCATACAGGCGATCATCGGGAAGACTGGAGCGCAGCGCCTGCTCGTCTTGGAGAGCGCGCCCGACGTGCTTCTGGCGCGGGCGGCGATGCACACCGTGCAGACGTGGCGCTACAAGCCGACGCTACTGCAAGGAAAGCCGGTCGAATCCTTTGCCCGGATCGTGGTGGATTTCAGGCTGTACTAAGCGGCGCGTTTGCGCGTCGCCTGCTTGATCTTTTGCTTGCCCTTGCCCGCCAGTTTTTGCCCCTTGCCGGCGAGCTCGTCGCCGGCGCCCTCGATTTGCTCGCCCTTGTCGCCGACGGCCTTGCCGGCGGTTTTCTTGATTTTGCCTTTGGCTTCTTTGCCGGTGCCTTCCAAGATGTCCTTGTCCATGGCGAATGCCTCTCCGGCGTTTAGATGCGCCGAAGGGCCCAGGCGCGAAGCGGCGGGCATCTCGACGTGCTTTCGTCAGCCTCTCTTTTTCAAATTGGGAGAGAGATGCAACGAGCGCTGGTTTGGGCTTTAGTGGGAATGGCGGCAGTTGCGGTGGGCTGCGGCTCACAGGGACAGCAACAGCAAAAAGCCGACCCCATCACGGTCGCCATCAGCCCGGCGCAGCCGAGCGTGCGCCTGGGGGAAAAGCAGCAGTTCACGGCCACGGTGGCGAATACGCAAAACCAGGCCGTGACCTGGGCGGTGAACGGGCAGGCGGGCGGCAACGCCACGGCAGGCACGATCGACGCGACCGGGCTGTACACGGCGCCGCAATCGCTGCCCAATCCGGCGGCGGTGGCGGTTAGCGCCACCAGCGCCGCCGACAATACGAAAACCGCGAGCACCACGGTGACACTGCTGCCGGCGGTAACGGTGGCGGTGACGCCGGCCACGATCACGCTGGTGGTGGGCGGCAAGCAGGCGTTTCAGGCCGCGGTCACGGGCACGACGAACACGGCCGTGAACTGGAGCGTGAACGGGCAAGCGGGCGGCAACGCCACGGCAGGCACGATCGACGGCAGCGGCAACTATACGGCGCCCAGCAGCCTGCCTTCGCCGCCGCAGGTGACCGTGACGGCGACCAGCCAGGCCGACGGCAACGCCAGCGGCACGGCGCAAGTGACATTGCAGGCGGCGCAGACCGATCTCGAGATCTCTCCCGCCACGGCGACGCTGACGCTGAACAAGGCCGATAGCGTGAGCCAGGCCTTCCAGGTCACGACGCCGACCGGCTTTCAGGGAACCATCACGATGTCGGTTTCGGGCCTGCCCCCGAACGTGGCGGCGAGCTGGGACCAGAGCCAGTTGAGCGGCAACGGCACGGCCACGCTGACGCTGACCAGCGCCAGCTTCAGCCTGGGGGCGCAGGGAATCCCGCTCGTGGTGACGGCGACTTCGAAAGATTCGGGCGGAGCGGAAAGCGACAAGACGGCGGCAGTGAGCCTCTCCATCACCGGCTGGCAGGGACACATGCACACGCTGGCAGGCGTTCCGGGCGGCATCGGCTTCGAAGACGGCACGGGCACGGCGGACGAAATGGATCCAGTGGCGCTGGCCGCCGATGCGGCGGACGGAGTGGTTTACACGGTGAGCCATCACGGCCATGCGCTGCGCAAGGTGGATCTGGCCAGCCAAACCGTCACGACTTTGGTGGGCGGCCCTTACAGCTTCTCGATCCCCTTCGGCGTGGCGCTGGCCTGGGATGCGGCGAACTCGACGCTCTACCTGGCGGACGTGGCGCTGAACACCGTCGAGGCCTATCCATTGAACGGGACGGTTCAGTTTGTGGCCAAGGGATTCAATCAGCCGCAAGGGCTGGCCATCTCGCCGGACGACGGCACCCTCTACGTGGCCGATTCCGGGAACCAGGTGATCGAGGCCATCAACCTGGCTACGGGTGCGGTGACTACCGTCGCCGGCACGCGCGGCCATGCCGGCGAGCACGATGGCATCGGCACGGCGGCGACGATGGCGTGGCCCTGGGGCATCGCGGTCGATCCGACCGGCAAGTTCCTCTATTTCGACGCGCGTTACAGCCAGCACATCCGGCGCGTGGACCTGGGCAGCGGGCAAGTGACGACGCTGGCGGGCACGGGGCAGACCGGATTCCAAGACGGTCCGGCGGCGGCCACCACGTTCACGCTGCTCGGCGGCATGGCGGTCGATCCCCATGACGGCGGCCAAGACCTGCTCTATTTCACCGACAAAGACAAGGTGCGGGCTCTGACGCTGGGGCCGAGTCCGGTGGTGGTGACCATTGCCGGGCAAGAGCCGGGCGGCTATCGGGACTCGAGCGGCGACGAGTCGCTGTTCGACGAGCCGAGCGACGTGAAGCCGATCGGCGATTTGGCGGCGCCGGGCTCGACATCGGTGTTCGTCGCCGACTCCGCCACCGACGCCGGCAACGGACTGCTGCGGCGCGTGGACGTGGCCAACCCCGCGGCGGTGGCGGCGCATACCGCGGCGCCGGCGGTGACCGTCACGACGGTGGCGGGGCAGCCGCCCCACGCGGGCCTAGTGGATGGTCCGGGCACGAGCCCGCCCGATTACAGCGCCACTTCGACCGCGCTTTTCAATCTGCCGCAAGGGATCACGACCGACGGCAAGGTGGCCTACGTGGGCGACAGCGGCAACGACGCCATCCGCAAGATCGACTTGACGAGCGGCGAGGTAACGACCGTGGCCGGCGGGCACGAAGGTTATTTGGACGGGCCGGCGGCGCAAGCGGCGTTCTTCCACATCGGTGGCGTCCAACTCGACGCCAAAAACAACCTGCTGTACATCGCGGATACCGGCCAGGGCATGGTGCGCGAGTTGGATCTGAACAGCATGATGGTCTCGACCGTCGCCGGGTCGCCGCAGCCGGGCTATGCCGAGGGCGTGGGCACGGCGGCGCGCTTCAATCATCCCTGGGGCTTGGCGCTGAGCCCGGACGCGAAAACACTCTATGTGACCGACGTCGGCAACAACGCCATCCGCACCATCGATCTAGCAACGGGCACGGTGGCGACCATCGCCGGCGGGCAAGGGCCGGGCGACGGCGACGGCGTAGGGCCGGCGGCGCACTTTTTCGATCCCACCGGGCTGGCCCTTTCGCCCGACGGCAAGACGCTCTACATCAGCGACTTCAATAACAGCCTGATTCGCAAACTGGACTTGACCACGATGGCGGTGGTCACCATCGCCGGCAAAGGCCCGAATTATTGCGGCCATCAAGACGGCGTGGGCACGGCGGCGACCTTGTGCTCGCCGGCGCTGCTGGCCACCGATGGCCGCAGCCTATATTGGGGCGATTCGCTGACGGGGCTGCTGCGGGTCATGAACTTGAGCACCGGCCAGGTGACGACGGTGGCCGGCGCGCCGGGCGTGCTGCACATGAAGGATGGCGACCTGACGGAAGTGAAGGACGGGCTGCGCGGGCCGGTGCAGTTCAACGAGCCGTTCGGGCTGGCGCTGGCGCCCGACGGCGGCTTCCTGCTGATCACCGATCAGCACGCCAACGTGGTGCGCATCTTGAACTAGTCGGCGCGCGCCGCGGATCGCCGCGTTCGGTGTTTCAGGCGGGGCGGACCAGGCCGCGCTTGACGGCAAAGAGCACCAGTTCGGCGGTGCCATGGACGCCCAGGGTAGCCATCAGATTGGCGCGGTGCACGGCGACGGTGTTGGGGCTGATGGCGAGCAAGGCGGCGATATCCTTGTTGGCTTTACCTTGCGCGACCAGGTGCAAGACCTGCTTTTCGCGCAGCGTGAGGCGTTCGTAGGGGTCGTCAGCGGCGTCGGCGCGGCCTTGGCGAAATGCCTCGGCGAGAATGGCGGCGACGGCGGGACTGAGGCAGGTCTGTCCCTGCGCGACGGCGAGCACGGTTTGCGCCAAGTCGAGGTCGGGAGCGTCCTTGAGCAGATAACCCTTCACGCCGAGCCGCAGCGCCTGGCGCACGTACGCTTCGTCGGCGTGCATGCTCAGGACCACGAGCTTGACCGCGGGCGCGAGGCGGGCGATCCGTTCGGCGGCCTCCAGGCCGTTAAGCTCGGGCATGGTGATATCGAGGAGCAGCACGTGCGGGCGAAGGCTTTGCGCCAGCTCAATCGCTTCCAAGCCGCTGCCGGCCTCGCCCACGACTTGGATGCGAGGATGATCCTCGAGCAAGCGGCGGAAGCCGCGCCGCACCAGCGCGTGATCGTCGGCAATGACGACGCGAACCGCGGCTTCTCCCATCGCCGCTAGTTTAGCCGCTCTCGCCGCCGGCGCGCGCGGCGGGGGCAAGCGGCACGACGGCGCGGAGCCGCGTGCCACCGGCGGCGCTCTCGATCTCGAGGCGCCCGGCGAGGAACTGCGCCCGCTGCCGCATGCCGGCGAGGCCCGAGCCGGCGCCGGCGCGGGCGGGATCGAAGCCGCGCCCGTCATCGCCGACCGACAGCACCAGATTCCCGTCCTCGGCGCGCAGCGCCACCACGATTTCGCGGGCGCCGGCGTGGCGGGCGGCGTTGGTCATCGCCTCTTGCGCGATGCGATAAAGATGGATGGCGCGCTCGGCGGGCAGCAAGGGAATCGCGCCAGCGGTCTCGAAGCGCGCGGCCAGCCCGGTTTGCCGCCGGAATTGCCCGACAGCGAAGTCCAGCGCCCGCTCCAGGCCGAAATCGTCGAGCAAGGCGGGGCGCAAGCCGTGGAGCAGGTTGCGCATCTTCGCTTGCGCTTCCTGCACCGCCTGGCGCGCGCTGGCGATTTCGGCGGCGGGCTCGGCGGCGGGGGCGAGCGAGGCGGCGCGGGCCAGGTTGGCGGCGGCGGCGACCAGCAGCTGGCCGAACTCGTCGTGCAGGTCGCGCGTCAGGCGGGCGAGCGTCTCCTCCTGCACGCGGAGCAGGCGGGCGCCGGCGGTTTCGAGGTCGCCCGCCAGGGTTTCCATGCGGCGAAAGGCGGCGCGGTTGGCGCGAATCGCCCATACGGAAAAGGCGACGCCGATGGCCAGGAAGATCAGGCTCAGGAGCAAAAAATTGGCGGCGATGCGGGAGGAGATGCCCTCCATCGCCGCTTGCGCGGCTTCCTGCTCGCGGCGATTTTGCGCCAGCCAGCCGGCGACGCGGTCATTGACGACGCGGCGCTGCGGCATCAGCTCGCGTTCCACGAGATCACGGGCGGGCTGCGGATAGCCGAGGCGGGCGAGACGAAAGGCCTGGTCGCTGACACTCCAGAATTGCGACAGCTCTTTTTCCAGATCGGCGCGGGCGGCGGCGCCGCGGCCGGCGGGGGCGAAGCGAGCTTCAGCGGCCAGCGCGCGCCCGAGATCGAGGCGCAGGCGGCGAAATTCCACGCCCCAGATGGCGAAGGGCGGCTGGGCGAGATGCGCGCCGAGCGCATAGGGAGCACGGCGGCGCGGCGCGGGAGCGGGCGTCGGCGGCGCGGTCATCACCATGTCGCGGACGAGCTCGGCGAGCCGATAGGTGTCTTGCTGCACGCGCAAGAGCTGTTCGGTATCCTGGCGATTGCGCTCGACGACCACGCGCTGTTCGCGGCGCAGCCGGGCGGTGGCGCGCAGCGCGTAGGAGCCGAAGGCGACGAAGAGCGCCAGCAGGAGGCCGACGGCGGCGACGATATAAAGGTCGTGGCGGCGGAACATCCCAGAGCCAGACTACAGGGATTGGAGCGGACCGGCCAGCCGCGCCGCCCCCGCCGGCGCGCGCCCGTGGCAGAGTAGAAACTATGCAGTTGGAAACTCGCGAGATCGCTTTTTGCCAAGACGTGCGGCCGGACGTGCGCGCGATTGCCGCGCTCTACGACGGAGCGCCCCTGCGCCGCCCGACCGCCGATTTGGAGCGGATCCGGCAAATGTATGAAGCCGCCAATGTGGTCTATTCGGCTTGGGATCGCGAGCGCCTGGCCGGCATTCTGCGCGGCTGGACGGATGGCGCCTATCACGGCTTCATTTGCGATTTGGCCGTCGCCCCGGAGTATCAGAATGCCGGCATTGGGCGGCGGCTGCTCGACATGGCGCTCGCCCTATCGCCGCGCATCGAGTGGATTCTGCGGGCGTCGGCGATCGCCAAGGATTACTACGCTCACATCGGTTGGGAAAATATCGATAACGGCTGGTGCCGCAAGCGAACGGATGCCGGCCAGAGTGGCGCCGCCTAGGCGGCGAGGCCGCCCCCGTTGCCGCACGGCGCCGGCCGCGGCGCGTTAGGGCCGTTGCAAGTTGCCGCGATTGGTGGCCGGCTGCCAGGTGTGGCCGCCGTCGGCGGTGGTCCAGGAGCGGCCGGCGGCGGTGAGCAGGCTACCGTGCAAGGCGTCATCGAATTCGATGGAGCGGATGACGGCGGCCGGGCCGGCGAAGTTGGGGAGCTGCGCGAGACGCGCCCAGTGGGCGCCGCCATCGGCGGAGACGTAGAGCGCGGCGCCAGGCCCGGCGATCCAAACGCGGGGGCCGGCGGCGGCGACGGCTTCGACCGGCGTTGCCGGCGTGGCCGGCCAGGCGGTCCAGACTTTGCCATCGGTGGAAGCTAGCAACGTGCCGTCAGCGGCGAGGCGCCACGCCGTCGGCGTGGCGGCAAGCGCCGGCGGGGCCCAAGAATTAGCGGCCAAGGCGGGGGCATCCGTTGCGTTCAATGCCGGCGCGGTGCCGAGAGGCAGCCGAAGCGTGAAGCGGCGCGCCGGCCGCTTGCCGCTCGCCAGCAAAGAATTGGCAAGCATTGGCGCCGTCGCCGTATTCGCCGGCGCGGCGGCCACCGCAACCGGCACACTGGCCGTCGTGGCCAGAGTGGTGGTCAGGGCCGGCGTCAGGCGCGGTTGTTCCTGAAAACCGGAGCTCGCGCTGGCGACTTCGCTGCCTGGCACGGCCACGGAGGGCGCGGGCGCGGCCAGACCGGCCGATAGCGGAGCGGTGGTCCGGCGCCGGCGAGGCGGCGCGAATGCCGCCTGCGTGGCGGCCGG
Organism: Terriglobales bacterium; assembly: GCA_050746125.1. Classification (GTDB taxonomy): domain Bacteria; phylum Acidobacteriota; class Terriglobia; order Terriglobales; family SCQP01; genus JAJPKR01. The sequence goes on from JBOGKX010000158.1 coordinate 35,369, forward strand.
TTCGCGGCGTGGCGCCGGCGGCGTGGCACGGATGGCAGCGCGCGCCGCAAGCG
>JBOGKX010000159.1:0-1693 GCA_050746125.1 Terriglobales bacterium
GGGCAAGCCCTGCCGCCACGTGGCGCGGCGCAGTCACAGCGAGAGGTGAGCAAGCAGCGGCCGGCGGTGCGCACGGCAGAGCGAGAGCCGCGTCAGCCACAGCGGCGCAAGATCCCGAGATCGCAGAGGATGGCGCGGCAGCGGGATCTTTTGGCGGTTCACGCCCCGCGGCCCGCTTGCCGCGCGGCCTGATCTCCAGCAGGTCGTGGGCCAGCAGCGCGTCGCGGAGGGCTTCGCGGTCGACCGCCGCTTGCTGATAATGATTCAGCTCCGCCCCCTCCGCCAAGCCCCGCGCGGCAAGCGCCGCCGGCCGACCGGCCGCCACCGTCCGCCGAAAGGCCATGCGCAACTCCGCCGAGATCGGCTCGCGCGCACGCCATGCCTCTTCCGCCGTCGGGCTATCTTCTCCGAGCCGGCGCGTGAAGCGGTTGCCGTGGATGCGGGCCGTCTGCAAGTCTTCGGGCAACGGACCGGACGGACGACCTTGGGCCGCGGCCGCGGCCTGCGTGTAACCTTTGAGAATGGGATGAGTTCGTTCCAAGCCGCCGTTGTAGGCCGGCCGACGAGGCGGATTGAACAGCGCTTCGACCTGCCACTGGCGGAGCAAGCTCAACGTCGCTTCGGCGATGAATTGCGAGCCCTTGTCGCTCTTGAGCACCAGCGGCGGGCCATGTTCGGTGAAGAGCGCGACGAGCACCCGCACCACGCAGGCGGCGGTGGCCTGCGCGAACGAGAGCCAAGCCAGTTGATAGCCGCTGGTCAGATCGCGGATGGCCAGGATCCAGCGGTCGGCGCCGCCGATGTACTCCGACGGTTCGGTAAAATCGATCGACCAGACGGCGCCTACGTACTTCCAGCGCAAGCGGCCGCGGAAGCGATCGCGGCGATGACCACCTCCGCCGGCGCGTGGTTCAGGTCAATCTCTTGCGGCGCCTGCCCTGCACGGCTGAGAATCACGCGTTCGCCCGCCGCATGCACCGCGAAGGTTTGGCCGCCCACCTGACCGGTCACATAAAACGGCTGCTTGGGCATGCCATGGCGCGCCACCTCCAAGGCGTTGACTTCCACGCGCTCTTTCAGCAGCGACAGCACCGTCGGCGCCGCCTGAAAGAAGCGGTCGGCCGGCACCAGCCCCTCCAGGCCGCGATGACAACGTTGGAAGTTGTACCAGTCGATAAACAGCCTACTGCGGGCCATTGTCGGTGAGCACCTCTTCGGGCGGCCCGTAACTGCCGATGGCCGCCCGCAGCACCTCCAGCACCAACGCCCCCGACGCACTGGCGTGCAGACCATAGCCCACGATGAACCGGCTGTGGTCGTCCATGAACGCCACCAGATAGACCCGTCGGTTCTGACGCTTGAGCACGAAGGTAAACAGGTCGGTCTGCCAGAGCTGATTGGGACGTGCCCGCTCGAAACGCCGCGGCTTGTCGGGGTGCGGTCGGGTAGTGACTTCTTCCAACTCGTAGCCCGCCTCGTGCAGCACGTGGGCCACCGCCGAGGCGCTGGCAGGCAACGCCGGGCCGCGCAGCAGCATGTCGCTGATCCGCTGACAGCCCCAATCGGGATGCGACTGCTTCAAGAGCAGGATCGTGCGCTTGGTGATGTCGGGCAGGCGGCTGCCGGTGCGCACGCCGCGCGGCTGATCCATCAGTCCGGCCGGGCCTTGCTGATCGAACTGTTTCTTCCAGGC
>JBOGKX010000160.1:0-9521 GCA_050746125.1 Terriglobales bacterium
GAGGAAGACAGCCACCTCGGCGATTTCATCGAGGATCGCGGCGTCATCTCGCCCTCGGATGCGGTCATCGGCGTGGACCTCAAGGAGCAGACGTCGCAAGTGCTCAAGACGCTGACGCCGCGCGAGGAGAAGGTCATCAAGATGCGCTTCGGCTTGGATGACGGCAGCGAACACACGCTCGAGGAGGTGGGCCAGAGTTTCGCCGTGACCCGCGAGCGCATCCGGCAAATCGAGGCCAAGGCGCTGCGCAAGCTGCGGCATCCCTCGCGCAGCCGCCGCTTGCGCGCTTTCGTCGAAGGCATGGCCGAATAGCCAGCTTGCCGGCGTGCGGCGCCCTTCGAGGAACCATGCCAAAGCGGGGCATAGTTTCGGCCGTGGTCTGCTTATGCTGTTGGGCCATGGCGCCGGCCCTGATTCCGCCCCGGCAACGCGACGGTCCGAACACAGGTAAATCCTTCGCCTCCTCGGCCCTGACCCGCGCCGAAACGGCGGCCCTGCGACCCGAATTCGTCCTGGATCACCTCAGGCTAGTCGCTCATGCCGATGTGCTTGGCTCGGCCCGGATGCAAGCCGTTGAGGTATGGACGCCGGCTCATGATCCGGGCGGCCGCACCGAGGACCGCTCGCGCATCCTTTATTACAAGACGGTCGAACTGGAACTGCCTGCTACGGAGAATGGCCGGCCTGTCTCGGCCCACGAGGCGGCCAAGCTGCGGAGGGATATCCAACAGTCCGAAACCAATATCGACGCCTCGTGGCGCGGCTCGGCGAGCAGCGGGCGGCTGGTCCAAATTGACGGCCAGATCGTCGATATCGGCACCCTGCTGCGCCGCTTCGATTGGCGGCCGATCGGCGTGGCCACGTATCTTAACCGCCCTTGTGTCGAGTTTCACTTTTTGCCGCGGCAAGGCGCCGCATCTGGTTCCCGCGCCGAACGCATCATGGCGGCGATGGCAGGCGACCTGTGGATCGACCCGGAGAGCGGTCAGGTTCTCAAAGTCACGTTCGCCAACCGCCGTGCAGTGCGATTCGGCTTGGGCCTGCTGGCGAGCTTCAGCAATATTCAAGGCAGCTTCGAAATGCAGCCCTTCGGCGACGGCTGGGTTTGGGGAGAAACCGTCGTGCAGTTGCATGGGCGCGAGCTATGGTTCGATAAATCCGGCCTGCTGGTCAAGCACTACTTGTTGCCAGGCTCGTCCCCGCGCTGAGGACCCGGCACTGCGAATTCGGCGTAGCCTGTAGTCTGGTCCCCGACAACAGGCGGCGGCCGTCACGCGGCGAGTGTTCGACTATGATGGAATCGAGATGACTGCCATCAACGTGACGTTCCGCTACGGCGGCGAACTCGCAGCCGCCTCGATGCGCCGATTGGCCGACGTGCTGGCCATTTACGGCTTGCGAAAACTGCGTGTGGACGAAGCTGCCACGGCGATCACCGTCGAGTACGACGCGACGCGCATGGACAATGACATGGTGGCCGCTATCCTGCGCAACTGCGGCCTGCAAATCGGGGAGCAGGTGGAAATCTCGATTTTGGCCTAATCTTGCCCCAGGAGGGTGTGATCATGGCAACGGAAAAGGCGCTTTTTGCTGCAGGCTGCTTCTGGGGCGTGGAGGCCGCATTTCGCGCCACCCCGGGCGTGGTGGCGACCGCCGCCGGCTATTCCGGGGGCGAAACGCCTAATCCTTCCTACGAACAGGTTTGCAGCCACCGCACCGGCCATGCCGAAACCGTGGAAGTCGAGTACGACCCCGCGCGGGTAAGCTATGAGCAACTGCTGCACGTTTTCTGGGACAACCACGATCCCACCCAGCTCAACCGCCAGGGTCCCGATGTCGGTACTCAATACCGATCGGCGATTTTCTATCTGAATCCGGCGCAAGAGAGCGCCGCGCGAGCCTCGCTCGACGCGCTGGCGACGAGTGGGCGCTATCGGCGCCCCATCGTCACCGAGATCAGGGCCGCCGCGCCGTTTTACCGCGCCGAGGATTACCACCAGCAATACCTGGAGAAGCGCGGCCTCTCGCACTGCCACATCTGAGCAGGCTATTGCTTCTTTTTTGCGGCTGGCGGCGGATTCAGCAACCGGTCGAAAATTGAAGGTCCTTGCGGCGGCGGCAGGGGCTTGCGCGGCAGCATGGCATCGCGATTGGCGGCCAAGTACGCGAAGCTAGCCACGATCACGGCGTTGCGCTGCATATCCCAAGGCTGAATCCGCTCGTAGAAGTCGGTATTGGAGTGGTGGGTGCGCGTTTCATAATCGATCGGATCTTGAATAAACTGGAAGCCCGGCAAGCCCACTGCATCGAATGACAGGTGATCGGTGCCGCCGGTATCGCGGATCGTCAACGTCTGCATGCCGAGATCGTGAAAGGGCTGCATCCAGGCGGAAAAGATGGGCGCGACCATCTCGTCGCCTTGCAGATAAACGCCCCGGATCGCGCCGGTTCCGTTATCGACATTAAAGTAGCAGTCCAGATTTTTCCACTCCTCCCCGAGCTGCATGGTTTGCGGATCGCCAAAATGTCGCTTCACATACGCGCGCGAGCCCAGCAGCCCCTGCTCCTCGCCCGTCCATAAACCGATGCGCACCGTGCGCCGCATTTTGAGGCCGCTCTGCGCCAGAATGCGCATCGCTTCCATCATGACCGCCGAACCGGCGCCATTGTCGGTGGCGCCGGTGGCGAAATGCCAAGAATCGAAATGGGCGCCGATCATGACCACCTGATCGGCCAGTTGCGGGTCGCTGCCGGGAATTTCACCGATGATGTTGAAGGAGTTGATGTCGTTGCTGCCGATCTCGTTCTCGTCGTCGAGCTGCAATGTGACGGGGATTTTTTTCGCCAGCGTGCGGGCGATGCGGCCAAAGTACTCATCGCCTAGCACCACCTGCGGTGGGGTTGGCGGCGCATCGGCCTTGGGGGAAAGAAAACCGCGGTTGAACACCGTGCCATCCACCGAGCGAGCGCTGCCTGGCCAAAGAATCGCCGCCACGCCCTGGTCATAGAGAAACTGCGTTTGGCGCCGCGCGAGGCGCAAGCGCGCAATGATCTGCGCGATGCGATCGGGACCGAAGCCGGCACGCGGCGGAGGCTGGAGCATCAGGGCGGCCAGTTCGTCGCTCGTGAAGCGGTGAGCGTCGGGCTTGAAATCAGCATCGATCGCGGGTTCCTCGCCGAGCAGCACGAACTTACCTCGCAACTGGCCCTGGTATTTGGCGAAATCGCTCTCATTGGCGAGGCTGACCTGCACTGCTTCCGCCGTGACCGGCCCCGGGGTCCCCGGTGTCCAAGCCAGCGGATAGGCGATCAGGGTATACGCCTCGGGCTTGACCGCCAGCAGCGTGAAGCGCTCATTCTGCCAGCTCCGCCCAAACGGTCCCCACATTTCCAGGCGTACGTTTCGAAGCCCCCAGCCCTCGAGGGTTTTTTCCGCGTACTCGGCGGCTTCCATGGCGTTGGGCGAGGCCGTGAGGCGAGGGCCATAGATGTCGGTCAGGTAGCTCATGACCGTCATGACCTGGGAATGCGCGAAGCCCTGCTCCCGGATCGCGTGAATGGCGGCCAGATCGTGTTCGCTCAGCGCCTGCTGGGCGGCGACAGGAACCGCGGCCAAGGCCAAGCTCATGCCTAGGATCCAAAGCAAGTGGAGGCGGGGCGGGCGGTGCGCAACGAGGAGGCGAAATGCTGGCGGCACGAGTATCTCCTTCAAACTCATCTCGCACACTCTAGGACGAAACACCGCCGTCGGCAAGCTATAGACTGGGCTCCCGCCGGAGTCGCGCCCGGCCTGTCCTTGAGTTTAGGGGGAGGAGGCGTGACGGAAAGGGTAAAGGCCTCGGTAGCCGCTACGATTGCAAGTGCCGAAGTGCGGCAGCTCGCTCGCGATCTCTTGGAGGCGCAAGGGCATCACGTGCTGAAGGCCGGAGGCGGCGCGCAAGCTTTGCAGATGGCCGAGGCGGCGCGCGAGCCGATCCATCTCTTGCTCACCCTCTTGCTCACCGATGTCGTAATGCCCGACATGTCGGGTTGCGAGTTGGCCGGGCGTATTCGCTGCTTGCACAACGGCCTGAAAGTGCTCTATACCTCCGGCTTCACCGGCCATGCGGTTGCTGGGCATGGGCTGTTGGACGAGGGAGGGAGCTTCATTCCCCAACCGTTTAGCGCCGACGCCCTGCTGCGCCAAGTCAGCGCCGCGCTTGCCGGCGCCTAGCGGGTCTCAAGGCGCGCCGAGCCATTGCCGGCGCAACTGCAACTGGGCTGGAGAGGCCGCCAGGTTGGGAACGATCTCGCAGCGCGCCGCATGCGGCGCAGCGGGGACCAGCGTCAAAGTTACCGTTTGGAAGTGCGCCGTCACTGTGAGCGACGCCGGGCGTTCGGGGGGCAGCGCCCGCAAGGCGGCGGGGGCGTCCGCTGCCGCCACCGGCTGGCCATCGATCGTCTTAATCTCATCGTCCACGCCCAAACCGGCACGTTCCCCCGGGCTGTCGGGCGCGACCATCGCCACCCGCGCGCCGCTTAGCTCTAGGCCCGAATAGGAAAGCGTCGCAGGCGGCGGCGTGCAAGCGATGCGGAGGCCGGCGGCGTCGAGGTAGTCGTTGAAGGGCAGGTCCGCCGTGCCATTGACGTAACGGGCGAAGAAGTCCCGATACGAAGCCCCGCTCACCGCCTCCAGGGCGCGCTCGAAGTCCTCTTGCCGATAGCCGCGCCCGGGCAGGTAATAGGTGGCGCGCAAGCCCTGGTAGAAGTGCTTCCACATGTAACGCATCACCGTGTCGAGCGATTGCCGTCCGCCGCTGCGGCGCCGCAGGTCGAGATCGAGCATGGCGCCCAGCAGTTCGCCCTTTTGGTAATAGGAAATCGTGGTGGCGCGCTGATTCGTCTCTTGCCAGAGCGGCGTGCGATCGTGAAACCAGGCCGTCAGCGAGGAATCCGCCGCGCTCATTAGCGCGTGCCCCGGTTCTTCCTCGAAGCGCCCGAATGAACCGCCCAACTCGCTCAAGTAGGCATCGGCCGAGATCAGGCCGGCGCGCTCGATGCTGATGTCGCCGTAGTACTGGGTCAAGCCCTCGGCGATCCACAGGCAGCGAGTGGGGTCGGGCTGCTGGTAATTCCAGGGGCCGAGCGCCAGCGGCCGGATGCGCTTGACGTTCCATTGATGGAAAAACTCGTGCGCGGCATCGTCCAAGGCGGCGTCCAAGCCGCTATCGCTGCCCAGCGCCTCGGGAATCATGATCTGCGTGCCGAAGAGGTGTTCCATGCCGTCTCCCCGGCTCTGGGGATCGAAGTGAAAGAAAAACGTGTAGGTCTTGAGGTCGTAAGGGGGGCCGATTACGGCATTCTCGACCGCGACGATCCGGCGCAAGCCCGCCAGCAGCGCGGCGTGGTTGTTTCCCTCCGACTGATAGCTGTGAATCAGCACCCGATAGCTCTTGCCGTCTTCCCGAAACGTTTCCAGGGTGAAATCGGGGGCGGCTTCGATGGGTGCGTCGATGAAGACGTCATAGTTGGGAAAGCGCAACGTGGTCTGATTGAGATCGCCCAATTCGTCGAGCACCTTCCAGCCCGCCGGCGCCTGGATGTGCAGCGCCACCGGATCGGCCTTGTGCCCCTCCACGTATAGAAACACCGGCCCGCCGTTCACGTTGGCATGAGTCCGATCGAGCTGCGCGAAGGAGCCGGTGAGGGTGTTCCCGAAGACCCGATATCGCACCGCAACCGCGCCGCAGCCCCGCGTTTCCAGTTGCCAGGACGAGGGCCCCAAGCGCGTTAAGGGCAGGGAACTGCCCGCCTCGCTGGCGCAGCCGGCGGCCAGATTCTGGACGTTCACGGCATAGTTGTAGATGCTGTATCGGCCCGGGTACCAGGCCGGCATCGCTAACTGCAAGGTTTCCGGCAGCGACCCGCGGCCTGTCGGCGCTAAGTGGAGAGTCACTCCCAGCAGGTGATTAGCGGGATGGGTCAGATCGAGGTCATAGCCGATGGCCAGCGCTTGCGGCGGCTGAGCGGCGGCGGGCAGAGCCAAGACGGTGGCGAGCAAGCAGAACCAAGCGAGCGGCTTCATGCCTTCAGGGTACAAGGCTGGCCGCGCGGGAGCCAGTGTACGGCTGGCTTTAGGCCGAGGGAAACAGCGACTCGAGAATGCGGGCTTGTTCGCGCTGATGGCGGCGCAAGGAGCCCGTCGCCGCGCTGGCGGAGGGTTCGCGCCCGACATAAGCGAGCTCACGGCCGCCGAGCCGCGGCGCCAGCCAAAACTGCATGAAGCGCCAAGCTCCCATGTTGGCCGGCTCCTCTTGGGCCCAGATGAATTCGGCGGCGTTTGCGTGCCGTTGCAGCTCGGCGTCGATTTCTTGCGCCGGAAACGGATAGAGCTGCTCCAGGCGCACCAGCGCGGTAGCCTGGTCGCGGTTTTCACTCCGCCGCTTGAGCAAATCGTAATAGATCTTGCCGGAACAGAAAATCACCCGCCGGGCCGCGCCGGAGCCGATCTCCTCATCGCCCAGTACCACCTGGAACGATCCGCTGCTGAACGCGGCGAAAGGCGAGAACACGGGCGGATAGCGCAGCAGGCTCTTGGGCGTGAAGATCACCAGCGGCCGCCGGCTGGCGGGCGCCGCCGCTTGCCGCCGCGCCTGCCGCCGCAATAGGTGAAAATATTGCGCCGCCGTCGTGCAGTTGGCGATTTGAAGATTGTCTTCGGCGCAAAGTTGCAGGAAGCGTTCCAGCCGCGCGCTGGAATGTTCGGGCCCTTGCCCCTCGTAGCCGTGCGGCAGCAGCAACACCAGTCCGCTTGGCAGCGCCCACTTTGCGGCCGACGCGGCGATGAATTGATCGATGATCACCTGCGCGCCGTTGGCAAAATCCCCGAATTGCGCCTCCCACAGCACCAGCGACCGCGGCGACCGCAGGGCGTAGCCGAACTCGAAACCCAGCGCCGCCGCCTCCGAGAGCAAGCTGTCGTGCACGGCGAAGGGCGCCGTGGCGCCCGGCACGTTGGCCAGAGGCACGTACGGCACCCCCGTTTGGTAGTCATAGAGCACGGAATGGCGCTGGCTAAAGGTGCCGCGCCCGGTGTCTTGGCCAGTGAGCCGTATCGGCGTGCCTTCGGTCAGCAGAGTTCCGAAAGCCAGGGCCTCGGCGAGCGACCAATCGATCCGGCCACGCTCCCGCATCGCCTGATGGCGCCGCTCGATAAAAGTCTTGAGCTTGGGATGAATGGTGAATCCATCCGGCAAGGTGGCCAGGGCCTCGCCCACAGTCGCCAGTTCCGCCTCTCCAACCGCCGTCTCGACCTCCGGCGGAGCCAGCGCGGCCTCATGGTTTTCGTGATTTTCCGCCGGGCTCGCCGCCAGCTGTTGCCGCACCTCGGCCACCATGGCCGCGGCTTGTTCGGCTGACACCAGGCCCTCGCCGGCCAGCTTTTCGGCGAAAATCTGCCGCACCGGCGAATGGTGATCGATATTGCGGTACATCACCGGTTGGGTCAGGCTAGGATCGTCGCCCTCGTTATGTCCGTGGCGGCGATAACAAACCAGATCCACCACGACGTCTTTGTGGAATTCCTGGCGAAACTGAAAGGCCAACTCGATCGCCCTCACGACCGCTTCCGGATCGTCGCCGTTCACGTGCCAAATCGGCGCCTGCACCATCCTCGCCACGTCGGTCGAATACAGCGTCGAGCGCGCGTCGGCGGGCGCGGTAGTGAAGCCGATCCGATTGTTGATCACTACGTGCACGGTGCCGCCAGTCCGATAGCCCTCGAGCTGCGACAAGTTCAGGGTCTCGGCCACGATGCCCTGGCCGGCGAAGGCGGCGTCGCCGTGGATTAAAAGCGGCAGCACCCGCCGCCCTTGCCCGCCGTCGCCCAAAATCTCTTGTTGCGCTCGAGCCGAGCCCTCAAGCACCGGGTCCACTGCCTCCAGGTGGCTGGGGTTGGGACTCAAGCTGACGGCGATCTCTTCGCCGTTCGGACCGTGATGGGTGCCGCTCGAGCCTATGTGGTATTTCACGTCGCCCGAGCCTTCGACGCTGTCGGGATCGGCATCCTCGAACTTCGAGAAGATCGTGTTCATCGGCTTGCTGATGATGTTGGCCAGCACGTTCAGCCGGCCGCGATGGGCCATGCCGATCAGGATCTCGCTCATGCCGCTCGCCGCCGCCATATTGGCGATGTGCTCCAGCGCGGGCATGAGCGCCTCGGCTCCCTCCAGCGAAAAGCGCTTGTGGCCGACGTAGCGAGTGTGCAGCAGGCGCTCGAAGCCTTCCGCTTCGGTGAGCTTGCGGAGTATCTGCAGGCGCAACTGCGGCGCCAGCGGCCACTGATTGCGGCTCGGCTCCATGTGTTCGGTCAACCATTGCCGCTGCTCGAGCGCTTGCAAGTGCATGAACTCGCAGGCCAGCGTGCCGCAATACGTCGCGTGCAAGATGTCAAGGATGTCGCGCAGCGCCAGCATGCGCTCGCCGGGCGCCCCGGAAAGCGACGTGAGAAAATGCCGGTCCAGATCCCACAGCGACAGGCCGTGGTAAGCGGGGTTGAGCTCGCTGTGCTCGATAGGGCGAAATTCCAGCGGATCGGTGTTGGCCAGCAGGTGGCCGCGCACGCGGTAGGCGTGCACCAGCTGGAAGACCGCGGCCTGCTTGCGCACGTCCGCGTCTTCGCCGCGGCGGGTAGCCGTGGCTGCCGGCGGCTTCGCGTCGCTGGTCCAACGAGCCGGCTGAAACGGCGCGCCGAGGTCGCGGAAGATGCGGTCGTAAAACTCGCCCTCGCCTAGCAGTTCGGCGTGCACGCGCGCCAGGAACGCTCCCGACTCCGCGCCTTGAATGATGCGATGGTCGTAGGTGCAGGCCAGGGTGATCGTCTTGCCTAAACCCCAGCCTTCGAGGGTTGCCTCGGGCACCGCCTCGAATCCCGGCGGATAGGCCACCGCGCCGGCGGCGATAATCGCGCCCTGGCCCGGCATCAGCCGCGGCACGGAGGCGCGCGTGCCGATCGTGCCCGGGTTGGTGAGCGAGATAGTGGCGCCTTGCAGGTCCGCGGGCGAGAGCTGGTTGTTGCGCGCGCCTTGAATCAGCCGCTCGCACTCATGCATGAAGGAGGCGAAGTCCAAGCTCTCGGCGCGCTTGACCACCGGCACAAAGAGCGTTCTCGCCCCCGATTTCGCGATCGCGTCCACTGCGAGTCCCAGGTTCACGTGGCCGCGCTCGATGCGCGCCGGCCCACCCTCGATCTCGGTGTAGGCCGCGTTCAGGCTGGGAAATTCCGTCAACGCGCGGACGATGGCCCAGCCCAGGAGCGGGGTGAACGAGAGCTTGAGGCCTTGCGCCGCGAGATGGCGATTCAGCAGCCGCCGATTCTCTTCCAGCAAGCGCATCGGGATGGTCCGCTGCGAAGTTGCCGTCGGCACCGCCACGCTGGCCTGCATGTTGCCGGCGAGCCGCGCGGCGCCGCCGCGCAGCGGCGCCACGCGGTCGTCGGGCTGCGGGGCGATCGCGACTGCCGCGGCGGGTGCCGGGGCCACCGG
>JBOGKX010000161.1:0-8638 GCA_050746125.1 Terriglobales bacterium
CGCCAGGCGCGCCCCGTCGGCGTCCGCCAGCGTGACCGCGCCGCCGCGCAGTATCAGATCGAGGGCGGCCGCCGCCCCCATTTGTCCAGCGCCAAAAACGAGATAGTCCATGGATTCAGTCGGCCGCCCGGCGGCGGCGGAAAACGGCGTAGAAGGGCAGTCCCAGCGCGACCAGCAATAAGCCGATGCCCGTTTCGCCGGGGCGGGTGAGGATCATATTGATCGCGAAGACGGCGGTGATCAAGAGGTAGAGCAGGGGCAGGTAGGGATAGCCGAGGCAGCGATAGGGGCGAGGCCAGTCGGGATGCTTGCGCCGCAGCACGAACAGGCCGGCGACCGAAGCCATATAGGCGATGGTCATCATGAAAATGACGTAGGTGAAAAGTTGATCGTAACGGCCCGAAAGCGTCAGCACGCTGGCCCAAAACGCCTGCACCGCCAGGCTCGGTCCGGGCGTGTGGCGGCGCGGATGGACGTGCGCCAAGGCGGGAAAGAAATTGCCGTCCGCCGCCATCGGCACGTAAATGCGCGCGCCGCTGAGAATGCCGGCGTTCATCGCTCCGAAGCAAGACAGCATGATGAGCGCCGAAATGGCCCCCGCTGCATGGGCACCCAGCAGCGCATCCACCGCCGCGAAGGCGACGCGCGTTACGCCCGCCAGGCGTCCGATCGGCAGCGCGTAAAAATACAGCACGTTGCAGGAGAGGTAAATCAGCGCCACCAAGCCGATCCCGTAGAGCAGCGCGCGCGGCAGGTTGCGTTCCGGGCGTTTCAGCTCGGCGCCGACGTAGGTGAGGTATATCCATCCGTCGTAGGCCCATAACGCTCCGATCAGCGCCACCAGCAGCAAGCTGCCGAGATGCCGCGGCGCGCCGCCGCCGGCCGCCGCCGCGAGGTTGTGCCAGTCGCCGCGCCCCAGCCAAGCCCCCAAAATCACTAGCGCCGCCAGCGCCCCGATCTTGGCGAAGGTCGAGAGGTTTTGCACCCAAACGCCCCATCTCACGCCGTGATAGTTGGCCGCGCTCAGCAAAACGATGCAAGCCACGCCCGCCAACTGCCCGGCGGAGATGGCGCCGTGCCAGGCGCCGAGGTGGAGCGAGAGCACGACGCGCTCGGTGCCCAGAGGCGGCACGAGCACGCCCAGGTACGCGGCGAAGCCCGCCGCCAGCGCCGCGATCGAGCCGCTCTGCCCGGCGACCAGCATCATCCAGCCATAAAAAAAACTGGCGCTCTCGCCGTAAGCTTCGCGCAGATAGACGTAAGGGCCGCCGGCGCTGGGCAGCATGGCCCCAAGCTCCCCGAAGGCCAGCGCGCCCAGCAGCGAGATGCCGGCCGCCGCGACCCACACCGCCAGGATCAGCGCCGGCGAGGGCAGCGACGCGGCCATGACCCCAGTGGTGAGGAAGATGCCGGAGCCGATAATGCCGCCGGCGACCAGCATGGTGCCGTCGGTCAGCGAAAGCGAGCGGCGGAAGCGGCGGTCCACGCCGAAGCGGGAATCGGGTTGCGGCGCCGGGGCGGAGGGCAAGCGCGGATTATACAAGGCTGCGCCGCCTCCGACCTTCGCCCGCCGCACTCGGACCTGCGCTCCGCCCGCCCCCCTCCGGTATAGTTGAACCAGTGCCCGCATGCCGCTCGGCCGCAAAACCGAACCCCCCAGCCAGCAGCCGATCCTACGCCGCCTGCTGCCCGCCGCCGCGCTGCCGGGCGGCGAAGTGCGCATCGAGGGACAGGCGCTAAAGCCGCCCGCCTCGCGGCTGCCCGAGGTCCATATCGGAGGCATGCTGGGGCCGATTCTGATGAGTTCGGCGGCGGCGGTGATCGCGCGCGTTCCCGAAGGCGCGCTCTCCGGCGCCGTGCAGGTCACCTACGGCTCGGCCAACGGCGCCGACAAGAGCAACCCCCTGCACCTCGACATCGCCGTCCCCATCACCGACAACCTGCACCCCGTCGCGAATCCGGCGGTGGACGCGAACGGCGCCATCTTCGCCACCTTCAGCGGCAGCCGCGGCCAAACCGTGCCGGTCAGCCTGTTCCAGGTGGATACGAACTACAACGTCAAGCCGCTCGGCGCCGCCGTCGTCAATCCCACCGGCCTGGCTTTTGATCGCTCCGGCACGCTCTTCGTGAGCAGCCGCAATGACGGCTCGGTGTACCGCGTGGCGGCCAACGGCGCCGCCGCCCTCTACGCCGAGGGCCTCGGCATCGCCACCGGCTTGGCCTTCGATCGCGAGGAAAACCTCTACGTCGGCGATCGTAGCGGCACCATCTTCAAGATCGACCGCAATCGCAATACTTTCGTTTTCGCCACGTTGGAGCCCAGCGTCGCGGCCTATCACCTGGCCTTCGCCCAGGATGGCTATCTCTACATCACCGGCCCGACCACCTCCAGCTTCGACACGGTCTGGCGCATCAGCCCGCATGGCGACGTCGAGCCGTTTTTCCGCGGCCTGGGGCGGCCCCAGGGGCTCGCTTTCGATCGCAATGGCGACCTCTACGTGGTCGGATCGTTGCGCGGCCGCCGCGGCATCGTGCGCATCAATCACGATCGCCAGGGGGAGTTGGCCATCAGCGGCTACAATCTGGTCGGCCTGGCCTTCGCTCGCGGCCCGGCGCTGATTCTGGCCACCAACAACGCGTTGTTCCATCTGGACTGGCGCATCCCCGGCGCGACCCTGCCGCCGGAGGCCTAAACCGGCGGCGCGCATGGCGCTCGAGGCCGAGATCATCGCCGTCGGCAGCGAATTGCTGGGGCCCGACCGCCTCGATACCGACTCGCTTTATCTCGCCGCCGAACTCGGCCGCATCGGCATCGCCGTGCGCCGCAAGGAGGTCGTCGGCGACGTCCTAGCCGATCTGACCGCCGCGTTCGTCGCGGCGCTGGCCCGCGCCGACGTGGTGATCGCCACCGGCGGCCTGGGGCCGACGGAAGACGATCTGACGCGCGAGGCCGCGGCGGCGGCGCTCGGCCGCCGGCTCGAGCGCTCGCCGGCGCTCGAGCTGCGACTGCGCGAATACTTTCACCGCCGCGGCGTCGCCATGCCGGAGCGCAACCGCAAGCAATGCGACCTGCTCGCCGGCGCCGAAGCGCTGGCCAACGGCTGGGGCACCGCGCCCGGACAATGGCTGGAGCTAGCCGGCGCGCGCGCGCTGCTGCTTTTGCCGGGGCCGCCGCGCGAGTTGCAGCCGCTCTTCGCCGAGCAGGCGGCGCCTAAGTTGCGCGCCCTGGCGCGCCGCCGACTCGGCAGCGAGCCCGTGCCGCTCGCCGGCCGCGTCTTGATCGTAGCCGACATGCCCGAATCCGCCGTGGATGAGCTGGCGGCGCCGATCTACGGGCAATTTCCCGCCGTCGCCACCACGATCTTGGCGGCCCGCCCGGGCGAAATCGAACTCCACCTGCGCGCCGAGGGCGGCGCCACCGGCCGCGAAGCGCTCGATCGCCTCTGCGACCGGCTGCGCGCGACGCTCGGCCTCGCCGTCTTCACTTGCTCCGGCGAGTCGCTCGAGGCGGTCGTCGGCGAGCAGTTGCGCCGTGCCGGCCAATCCTTGGCCGTGGCCGAGAGTTGCAGCGGCGGCCTGCTGGGCGCGCGCCTGACGCAGACGCCGGGCGCCTCCGATTATTTCGCCGGCGGCGTCATCTGCTATCGCAACGAGGTCAAGGTTTCCGCCCTCGGCGTCGCCCCCGAAACCCTGGAGCGGCACGGCGCGGTGAGCGCCGCCTGCGCGCGCGAACTCGCCACGGGAGCGCGGCGCCGCTTTGCCACCGATTGGGGCGTTGCCATCACGGGTATCGCCGGGCCGGGCGGGGGCAGCGAAGCCAAGCCGGTCGGCACGGTCTTCATCGCCGTGGCCGGCGGCGCGAACGAGCCGGAAGTCGTCGAGCGCCATTTCTCCGGCGAGCGCGAACGCATTCGCCGCTGGAGCGTGGCGGTCGCTCTCGACCGCCTGCGCCGCGCCCTTGCCGCCGGCGCGTCCTAGCTCCAGTCCCCGAGCTTGCGCCACGGCCAGCCCGTGGCGCGCATCGCCAGCGCGGCGACATAGCCCGGCGCCGGCTCGAGGTGGGCGATCTGCCAGCGCGCCGCCTCCTCCGCGTCCGCCATCACGCGCGCCAGCCGCGGCTGATCGCGCGCCAGCGATACTTCGAACCCGTCGAGCGGCAGCAGCACGCCCTCGCCGCGCGCCTTGAGGTAGGCCTCCTTGCGCGTCCAGCAGCGAAAAAACGCCGCCTGCCGCTCGTCCGCCGGCAGCGCTCGCAGGGCCGCGACCTCGCCCGCCGCGAAGTAGCGGTCCGCGATCTCCAGTTCGATCGTCCGCTCGCGCTCCACGTCCACGCCTACCGCGCCGATTTCGGTGACCGCCAACAGCGCCAGTTCTTCGCTATGGCTCAGGTTGAAATGCA
This sequence comes from Terriglobales bacterium, assembly GCA_050746125.1. Lineage (GTDB taxonomy): Bacteria > Acidobacteriota > Terriglobia > Terriglobales > SCQP01 > JAJPKR01. Next base: position 4,400 of record JBOGKX010000161.1, read on the forward strand.
GGGCGGCGCGGCCGGCCAGGCTCGGCTTCCCGTGCCGGCCGTAAGCGAACTCCACCGCGGCGGCTGGCACGCCGAGATAGCCGCCCAGGATGCGCCGCAGCGCCGCATGCGCGGCCACGAAACGGCGCCAGTCGCGCTCGAAGCGCAGGCGCGCCGCCCGTTCCCGTTCCTCGGCGGAAATCTCGCCGGCATTCGCCGGCGCGTCGAGCGCGATGCGCCAGAGGTGTACTTCGCCCGCGGCGCGCGGCGGCGGCTCAATAGGGCGTGTCGGCCGGTTCATTTTGTTGCCCGACCTTGTGCCCTTCGCCCGGGAACGGCCAGTTGTAGTCGTAGAGCAGTTCTTTCTCGCGCACCGCGTTGGGCACGTTGTTGACGCGGTAGCTCTCCAGCCAATGCACGCCGGTCTTGCCGGCGACCACGATGTCGAGGTCGCCGTCGCCGTCGATATCCACGGCGAGAATCTGCGTGCCCGCCTCGGCGGTGCCGTTATAGCTGATCGGATAGCGGGTGAAGCGGCGGCTGGCGCGGTCGAGCTTGTAGTAATAGACCACCAGCGGATCGTAATTGCCCGGATTGGGGTCGGAGCGGTAGCGCTTGCCGGCGATCAGCTCCGGCTGCCCGTCGCCGTCGAGATCGGCGAGAGCGATGGCGTGCACCTGTGAAAACGAGTCGTCGATCAGGTGCCGGCGCCAGCTGCGCCCGGCGCCGCCGCCGACCTGCTCCAGCCAGTACAAGCCGTAATCGTGCCCGTGGCCGTAGATGATGTCCATCAGCCCGTCGCCATTGACGTCGTAGGCGATGATGGGAAAGCCCGCCTCCTGCAAATCCCAGTCGGGGTGCCACTCCCAGCGGTCGTGGGCGGCATCGATATTGCGGAACCAGCCGTGCCGCGTCAGGATGTCGTTTTTGCCGTCGCCATCCACGTCGCCGACGCCCACCCCGTGGCCGTCGCCTTGGCCGTGCCGTCCGCCATCGATGCGCTCGCCGACATGATGCACCACCGGCTCGCGCCCCGCGAAGTTGACCCACAGCAAGCCCTCGCTGTTGTAATGGCAGGCCAGCAAGTCGTCGTTCTTGCCGCTGCCCAGCAGGTCGCCCACCGCCATGCCCTCGGTATCGATCGAATGGCAAATTTTGTGCGCCTGCCACATCGGCCCGACCCTGCCCGGATTCTCGAACCACCACAGCCCGTCGCGCTGCCAGCCGGCGGTGACCAGGTCCGGGCGGCCGTCTTTGTTCACGTCGAAGACGAACTCGTTGCAGTCGGAGACGAACTCGCCGATCAGCGCCACCTCGCGAAATTGGTGCCGCGGCCAGGGCCCGCCCGCCGCGCCCGGATTTTCGTACCAATACGCGCCGCTCACGATGTCCGGGCGGCCGTCTCCGTTCATATCGATCACCGAAACGCCTTCGCAGTGGTCGGTGCCCAGGCGGTGCGCGAAAAAGGTCAGCGGCAACGGGCGATAGGGCGACTGGCCGAAATTATCGGCGCCGGCGGGCGCCGGCCCCATGCCCTGCGCCCAGGCCGCGGCGCGGCGTCCCGGCAGTGCGGCGGCGGCCATGCCGCCGGCCAGTTGCAGAAGATTGCGGCGTGAGAAGCGCATGATGCGGCATTCTATCGCGAGCCGGCGGCCGCCCGCGAGTCCCCGCCGCGATCGGACAGGGGAGAACCCGCGGCCTGATGACGCGAGAGCGGCTCGCCGCGCGCTCTGTCAGCGGGATGCGCAGCAATCGGCGGGGCATTCATCCGGCCAGGCCTTTGCGCCCGCCATCACCGCCCGCGTCCGCCCCGGCTCGATGCGCTCGACGATGAGGTCGCGGATCATCGCGATCAGCCGCGGATGGCTGCCCGGCGTCGCCGCCCGCACCAGCCGCAGCCCCAAACGTGTCGCCAAGTCCCGCGCCTCCACGTCCAGGTCGTAAACCACTTCCATGTGGTCGGAGAGGAATCCGATCGGCAGCAGCACCGCCTGCCGCGCCCCGTCGCGCGCCAGCTCGCCGAGCGTGGCGGCAAGGTCGGGCTCGAGCCACGGCTGGCCGGGCGGCCCGCTGCGGCTCTGGTAAGCCAGCCGGTATTCGGCGCGGCCGAGCCCGGTGGCGACCCAGCGGCAAGCCGCTTCCAGCTGCGCTACGTAGGGGCCCGATCGCGCCATGCTCGCCGGAATCGAGTGAGCGGTGAAGAGCAGCGGCGCCTCCGCGCGCGCTGCCGCCGGCAACGAGTCGAGCGCCGCACGCGCCCGCTCGATCCAGGTGGCGATGAACTCCGGGTGGTTGTAAAACAGCCGCAGCTTGCAGACTTCCGGCGCGCCCGCCCCGACCGCCGCGCGCGCCGCGGCGATGTCGTCGAGATACTGCCGGCAGCCGGAGTACGAGCCGAACGCCGAGGTCACGAACGCCAGCGCCCGGCGCACGCCGTCGGCGCGCATGCGCCGCAGGGTGTCGGTCAGCAACGGATGCCAGTTGCGATTGCCCCAATATACCGGCCAGCGCGGGCCGCGCCGCGCCAGCTCGGTTTCGAGCGCCGCGATCAGCTCGCGATTGTTCTGATTGATCGGGCTGCGGCCGCCGAAATGCTGGTAGTGCTCGGCCACCGCGGCCATGCGCTCGCGCGGCACATTGCGCCCGCGCAGCACATTTTCGAGAAAGGGAAGCACCTCCTCCGGCGCTTCCGGCCCGCCGAAGGAAACCACCAGCACCGCATCGAAACAATCCTCCTCGTCGGCCACCGCTCAGTATGGCAGAGCGCTTCGCCGCCATCCCGCAGCCCCGCTTGCGGATACCATGGACGGCGGATATGGCCGACCAGACCCCACCCGAAACCCTGCCTCCCCCGCCGCCCGCTCCGCGCTCCGCCGTCTTCTTCGGGCCCGATGGCCTGCGCGCCGGCTGGCGGGTGGCCATTTTCTTCATCCTCTATGCCATCTTCCAGGCGATCTGGGTCGGCATCATGGCGGCGGCCGGTCTGCCCGTCCACCCTGCCGGCCACGAGCTGCGCGCGGGACTGATGGCCATCTTCGAAGCCGGCATGTTTGCCGCCGCCGTTGCCGCCGCGGCGGTGATGAGTTGGGTCGAGCGGCGATCGATGGCCGATTACGGATTGCCGTTGGCGAAGGCTTTTCGCGGCCAGTTCTGGTATGGCGCGCTCTGGGGTTTCGTCGCGTTATCCGCGCTCCTGCTTGCCCTGCGCGCGAATGGCAATTTTTATTTCGGCGGCCTCGCCTTGCGCGGCGCGCCTTTGGCCGCGGCGGCGGCGAGTTGGGCGGGCGTCTTCGTTCTGGTGGGCTTTGCCGAGGAGTACCTGCTGCGCGGCTACGCCTTGGTCGCGCTCACCCGTGGCGCGGGCTTCTGGCCGGCGGCGGTCATCCTCTCCGTGATCTTCGGCGCGCTCCATCTCGGCAATCGCGGCGAGGACGTTCTGGGGGCCCTCAGCGCCGGCCTCATCGGATTTTTCTTCTGCTTTACCGTCCGCCGCACCGGGCAACTTTGGTTCGCCGTCGGCTTCCACTTCCTTTGGGATTATTCCGAGACGTTTCTCTATTCCGTCCCTGACAGCGGTCTGCTGCCCAGCCGTCATTTGATCCTGTCATCGTTCCATGGCTCGCATTGGCTCACCGGAGGCAGCGTGGGCCCGGAGGGAAGCCTGCTGGTCTTCCCGCTCATCGCCATTCTGTTTTGGCTCTTCGCGCGCGCCTACCGCGGTGTCAAATTTCCTCCGGCCTGAACTCGCCCGCGCCGCGCAGGGCGCGGAATGGCCGCAGCGCCACGGCCAGCAGCGAGAAGCTCGACGCCACCATCGCCAGCGCCGCCGCCAGCGGTCCGATCACGCCGGCCGCCGCCAGCGGCAATCCGATGGCGTTATAAAGCGCGGCCCAGAGCAGGCCGATGCGCTCGCGCCGGCGCAGTTCGCCGGCCAGCGCGAAAACGCGCTCGAGCAGGTCGAAGTCGGTTTGGAGCAGCGTGACCGCGGCGGCGCGGCAAGGCAGCAGGGCGCCGCGGGCCAAGGCGATGCCCGTCGTCGCCGCGGCCAGCGCCAGGGCGTCGTTATGGCCGTCGCCGATCATGGCGACGCGCCGCCCGCGCCCGCGCAGCGCGGCGACCAGCTCCGCTTTCTGCTCCGGCGTTTGCGCGCCCCGCGCCTGGGCGATGTCCAGGTGGCGGGCGGCGGCGGCTACGGCCGCGGGATCGTCGCCGCTGACCAGCAGCACCTCGCGGCGGCGCTGCCAACCGCGGATCGCGGCG
>JBOGKX010000162.1:0-14209 GCA_050746125.1 Terriglobales bacterium
GCCCGCGCCCGCCGCCGCGCGAAGCGAAGCCGCTTGGCTCGGCTACGCGCGCTTGCCGCCGCCCGCCGCCGCCCGCGATCTTGCCCAACTGCCGGCCGTGCTCGTGCTGCCGGCAGGCGCCGGCGCCGATCCGGTGCTGCGCTCGGCCGGCGAGGAACTGGCGCGCGGTTTAGGCTCCATGCTCGGGCACGCGCCGCGCGACGTGGGACCGGCGCCGCCGGAGGGCGGCGCCATCGTGCTCGCCACCGCCGCCGCGGCTCAGCGCGCCTTTCCCGGTTTGGCGTTGGCCGCGCCGCGCGGCGATGGCTTTGCGCTGGCAGTCGCGCGCTGGCGCGGCCGGCGCCTGTTTCTGATCCTCGGCGGCGATGCCCGCGGCGCGCTCTACGGCGTTTTTGCGCTGCTGCGCGGCTTGGCGCTGGGCCGGACGCCGGCCGAGCTGCAGGGCCTGCGCGAGCCTGCCGCGCCGCTGCGCTGGACCAACGAATGGGATAACCTCGATGGCTCGATCGAGCGCGGCTACGGCGGCCGCTCGTTTTTCTTCGCCGCCGGCGCGGTGCGCCCCGATCTCGCCCGCGCGGGCGCCTACGCCCGCCTGCTGGCTTCGCTCGGCATCGACGGCTGCGTCGTCAATAACGTCAACGCCAATCCCCGTGTTCTGGCGCCGGACTTCCTGCCTGGCCTCGTTCGGCTGGCCGCTGTCTTCCGTCCCTGGGGCGTGCGACTCGGCCTGGCGGTGCCCTTCAACGCGCCGCAAACGGCGGGCGGCTTGCCGACCTTCGATCCGCTCGACCCGCGCGTGGCGGCTTGGTGGCGCAACCAAGCCGACCTCATCTATCGCGCCATCCCCGATTTCGCCGGATTTCTCGTCAAAGCCGATGCCGAGGGCCAGCCCGGCCCCTCGACCTATCACCGCAGCCATGCCCAAGCCGCCAACGTCATCGCCCGGGCGCTCGCGCCGCATGGTGGCGTGCTGGTGTATCGCGCCTTCGTTTACAAGCACCCGCTCGATTTCAACGATCTCAAGGCCGATCGCGCCAAGGCCGCCTACGAAAACTTCGCCGCCCTCGACGGCCGCTTCGATACCAACGTCGTCATCCAGATCAAGTACGGCCCCATCGATTTCCAGGTGCGCGAGCCGGTCTCGCCGCTGATCGGCGCCTTGCAGCGCAGCAATCAGGCGCTCGAGCTCGAAGTCGCGCAGGAGTACACCGGCCAGCAGCGCCAGCTCTGCTATCTCGCCCCGCTCTGGAAACAGGTGCTCGATTTCGACATGGAGGCGCGCGGCGTGCCCGGCATGTCCGTCGCGGCGATTGCCTCCGGGCGCGCCTTTCATCGCCTGCTCGGCGGCTTCGTGGGCGTGGTCAACGCCGGCCTCGACCCGACCTGGATGGGCTCCGATCTCGCCCAGGCCAATCTTTTCGCTTTCGGCCGCCTGGCGTGGGATCCCAGCCTCAGCCCGCGCCGCATCGCCGCCGAGTGGGCTCGCCTCACCTTCGGTGGCGGGCCCAAGGTGGCCGCCGTCGTCACCGGCCTGCTGATGGACTCGTGGCCGGCCTACGAAGATTACACTGGCGCTCCGCTCGGCTTGCAGACCCTAACCAACATCCTCGGCCCGCATTACGGGCCGGGACCGGAAACCGCCGACAACAACGGCTGGGGCCAGTGGATCCGGGCCGGCCGCGACGCGATCGGCATGGATCGCACCGTCGCCACCGGCACCGGTTTTCTCGGCGAGTATTCGCCGCCCATCGCCCGCCGCTACACCTCGCTCGCCACGTGCCCCGACAATCTGGTTTTGTTTTTTCATCACCTCGCGTATCGCCACCGCTTGCACTCCGGCCAGACTGTCATCCAGACCATCTACGACGCGCACTATCGCGGCGCCGCCATCGCCGCGACCTTCCCGCGCCGCTGGCGTGCCCTGCGTGGGCAGATCGATCCCGAGCGCTATCGCGCCGTGCTGCGCGAACTTCGCTACCAAGCCGGCTATGCCGTTGTCTGGCGCGACGCCATCGACGATTGGTTTTTGCGCCTGACCGGTATTCCCGATGCGCGCGGGCGCGTGGGCCATCATCCCCATCGCGTCGAGGCCGAAGCGATGCGGCTCGATGGCTACCGCGTGGAGGCGGTGCGGCCGTGGTATGCCGCCTCGGGCGGCAAAGCCGTCGCCTGCCCGCGCGCCTCCGGCTGCCGCGCCAGCTTCGCCTTTCAAGGGCGTTCCGGTCGCTATGACCTGGCCGTCGCCAACTTCGACACCAGCAATGGCCAGGCCAGCTTCTCGCTCGCAGTCGCCGGCCGCCCCGTCGCTGCCTGGAAAGCCGACGCCAGCCTGCCGGCGAGCATTCCCAACGCCGACTCCGCCACGCGCCGCCTGATTGCCGGCGTTTCCCTGCGCGCTGGCGACGTTATCACGCTAACGGGCATACCAAACGGGGATGACAACGCCACGCTTGACTACATCGCCGTACTACCGCGTCACTAACCCGCCGTCATGACCCGCCAGTGAGGCTCGCCGCCGCGTTGACTGGCGCCGCCGCGCTCTCGGCGCCGAAACTTTCCTGTCGTCGAGGGGTTGATCTCTCCATCGGCAAGCGGCGCGGAAATTGCTCGGACGAGGAAAAAGTACCTCCTGGGCGAACGGATGCTCCGCTTTTCGGGAATTGTAAGTACTTGATTGTCGGCGGCCTGCACTGCGGCAGGCAACGTGCTTGATTGCGAACGGCGCCAACGGGCTGACGACTGTTCCAACGGGCAGCCGCCGCCACAAAATATGCGCCCAGCGCGCACCGCATTGGCATTTCCATTACAGCGAGGTTCCATATGAAGAAATTGGGAGTCGTAATCTTCGCTCTTGCCGGATTTGGTCTCGTGGGCTGTGGAGGCAACTCCGGCGTCGCCGGCAACAACAACACTCCGCCGCCTTCGGCGCCGGCCGTAGTCAGCGTGCAGGATGCGCCCATGGATGGCGTGCTCTCCGCCGAGGTGACTCTCTCGGCGGTGAATCTCAGCGGCACGCTCGCCGGCGGCGGCGCCGCCAACGTCAGCCTGCTGACCAAGCCGCGCACGGTCGAGCTCTCCGAATTGGGCGGCGTACGCGCGCCGCTCGAACTCGGCAACTTGCAGGAAGGCACCTATAACAGCGTTACCGTCACGGTGAGCGCCGCCGAGATCACCTATTTGGATCCCGTGACCGGCTTGCCGGTCGAGGCGCAAGCGGCGCTCGGCAACAACGGCACGGCGACCTTCACGCTCAACCCCGCGCTGGCGGTGACTTCGACCGCCGCCGTCGATTTGCATCTCGACTTCAACTTGCCGCAGTCCTTCGACCTGACCAGCGGCAAGGTGACCTTCACGCCGGTCATTCGCGCCGTCGCCGCTTCCGTCGATAAGGAAAGCGACGACGACCGCGACTTCCGCGTGGTGGGTCAAGTTACCGCCACGACCAGCAGCTCGATCACGGTGCAGACGCTGACCGGCAAGTTGCCGCTCACCTTCACGGTGGATAGCAACACCGAATTCGACGATGGCGCGACGCTCGCGAGCATTCAAACCGGCGCCGTGGTCATCATCAAGGCCACCCTGGATAGCAAGGGCAACTTCGTCGCCAACGAGATCGATCCGGTGGAGGCGGGGGAAAAGGAGGGCGGCTCCTTCAACGACACCGGAGCGGGCACGGTGACGGCCGTCACCGATGACACCACCGGCAACCTGGTTTCCTTCCAGATGGTCACGCGCGGGCGCTTCTTCACCGACGGCATCGGCCGCACGCTGACCGTCAACGTGAACGCCAGCACCGTCTATCGGCTGCCGATCCAGGCCCAGAACGCCGGCGCCAACACCTTCGACGCCGGCCAAATCTTCCCCGGCCAGACCGTAATGGTGGCGGGCATGGACGTGGACGCGCAAGCCGGCACCCTTACCGCCAGCGAGATTCGGCTCTTCCCCGGCTTTCATCACGGCCTGCTGAGCTCGGCGGTTTCGGGAACGGCGCCGAACCTTACCTTCTCCATGCAACTGAACCCGCTTGGCCCGTTCGCCTTGCTGAGCAAGGCAACCACGCTCAACGTTGCCACCAGCGCGGTCACGCGCTTTGGCGACGATATGAGCGGCAGCCAGCTGACCGGACTAGCGACCGGCGCCGCGCTGCGCGTGCGAGGCTACATCCTCGTCGCGAATGGCGTTTACACCGATTACGCCATTCATATCGATTTGGTCGAAAACGGCGACTAGCCGCGGCAAGGATCGCCCGGCAGGCCGGCGCAACGCCCGCGCGTTTCGCCGGCCCTTTTCTTTTCGGGGAGCCCCCATCCCTCCTAGGCGAAAAGCTTGCGCGCCAAGCGCGCGGCACAATGCTACAATCGCTTCTCGCTGAGGAGAGCATGCATGCCGGAAGCGGTCGGGGAAGCCTTGGGAATGATCGAAACGCGGGGGTTCGTGGCCATGATCGAGGCCTCCGATGCCATGGTCAAGGCGGCGAAAGTTTACCTCGTGGGCTGGGAGAAGATCGGCTCCGGGTACGTGACCGCCCTGGTGCGCGGCGACGTGGCGGCGGTCAAGGCGGCCACCGACGCCGGCGCGGCGGCGGCCCGGCGCGTGGGCGAGCTCATCGCCGTGCATGTGATTCCGCGGCCCCACCCCAGCCTCGAAGAAGTGCTGCCCATCGGCAAGTCAGCCCCGGCGGCGAAGGGCGGCGGCATCGGCTGAGTTGCGCGGGCGCTCCGCGCGCCCTAATGCTCGATATCCCTAGCTATGCTTCTGGCGCGCGTGATCGGCACGGTGGTGGCCACGCGGAAGGATCCGCGCTTGGAAGGGATGAAACTGCTGGTGGTGCGCCCGGTCACCCCGCAAGGGCGCGACGACTCCGGATATCTCATCGCCGTCGACACCGTCGGCGCCGGCTACAAGGAGCAAGTCCTGGTCGTGCAGGGCAGCTCGGCGCGCATGGCGGCCCTCTGCAAGGACCGCCCCGTGGACGCCGCCATCGTCGGCATCGTCGACAGCGTGGAGGCCGAGCGCTAATCTCGGGACTCGTGTCATGGTCCTCGCCCGCGTCATCGGAACCGTCGTCGCCTCGGTGAAGGATTCCGCCTTAGCGGGACAGAAGCTGCTAGTGGTGCAGCCGCTCGATGGAACTGGCCGCCCCGTGCGCGCGCCGCTAGTGGCGCTGGATGCGGTGGGCGTTGGCATCGGCGAAATCGTCTATTACTGCCGCGGTCGCGAGGCCGGTTTTCCCTGGCTGCCGGCCACGGTGCCGACCGACGCCAGCATTGTCGGCGTGTTGGACCCGGCCGCCAATCCACGGCTGATTCCGCCTGCGGCGGAGGCGTCATGATCGTGGCGCGCGTGGTCGGCGAGATCGTCGCCACGCGCAAGCACGCGAGCCACGAGGGACGGAAGCTGCTGCTGGTGCAGCCGCTGGCGCTAGGCGGCGAAAATCAGGGCGCGCCGCTTATCGCCCTCGACTCCGTGGATGCCGGCGCCGGGGACCGAGTCCTGGTGGTGATCGAGGGCTTCGCCGCCATGACCGCGGTAGGGCGCCCCAACTCGCCGATTAACGCGGCCGTGGTCGGCGTCGTGGATCGCCTCGATTTGACGGCGGAGCCGCCAGAGCCGCGCCGTTAGGCGCGGCCCCGAGCATGCTCATTTTCGGCTCGAACCGCGTCGTTCCTAGCCGACGCTGGCGACCTTGCTCGCTGGCGACTTCTGGATATCGATTCCGCCCTTGAAGAAAGCCCCATCCTCGATGCTGATGCGGGCGCAAGTTACGTCGCCGGTGAGCGCGCCCTGGGCGCGAATCTCGACCCGGTCGCCGGCGATCACGTTGCCGCTGAGTTTGCCCTGGATGATGACCTCGCGGGCGGTGACGTCGGCCTGCACTTGGCCGTTGAGACCGATCGTGACGGTGTTCTTCCCGAGATCGATGGATCCTTCCAGTTTGCCGTCCACGAACAAGTCTTCGCCGCCGGTGATGGTGCCCTTCAGCGCGACCGTCTTGCCGATGTGGGTAGGTCGCTCGGCGCCGCGCGGCGCGGCGGGCGGCGGCGCGCTGACGATCGGCGTGCTGGACGCGGGGGCGGAACTCTGGGCGGGCCGCGGCGGCGCGGCCAAGGGTTCTTTTTCCGGTTGATTCTTCCACATGGCTTCAATTTACCTCAATGAGGAAATGGGACGAAGAAAACGCAAGAGATGGGCGCATTGTATGCGGCTTTCGCCTCCCCGCACAAGCCTAGAAACTACCGACCGCTCCTGGCCGAAAGGCTAGCGCGCGGGTGCGCGCCGGCCGTTAGTCCTCGGCGTAGAAATTCTTTTCCCAGCGATACGGGCGCAACTTGGCGAGGGCAGCCGCCGGCAAGGGACCGCGGTCGGAAGCGGCGGCATTGTGCTGAACGTGGGCGGGCGTGCGCATGCCGGGAATGACCGTGCCGACGGCGGGCGGCGTCAGGCAGAAGCGCAGGGCGATCTCGGGCATCTGCTCGGCGGTAACGTGCAGCTCCTGCGAGATGCGCTGCACGCGATCCCACACCAACTCCTTGCGGCGGCCGCCGAAGTATTGCTCGCGGAAGTCGCCGGCGGGAAATTTGGTTTCGGGCGTGATGCGCCCGGTCAAGGCGCCTTCGTCGAAAGGCACGCGCGCGATCACGCCGATGTTGTGCTCACGGCAATAAGGGAATAACTCGTCTTCGGGCGACTGGTCGAAGATGTTGTAGATCACCTGCGTGCAGTCGATCAGGCCGGTGCCCAGCGCCTTGAGCACGTTGTAGGGCTGATGGTCGTTGATCGAGATGCCCAGGAAGCGTGCCTTGCCGGAATGGCGAATCTCTTCCACCGTGGACTGCCACTCGTCTTGGCTCGCCCACTCGTCGTTCCAGACGTGGAACTGATAGAGGTCCACCGTCTCGCGCCCCAAATTGCGCAGGCTCCGCTCCAGGCAGTCGAGCACGTAGGCGCGGGGGAAAACGTCTGGCAGGCGCGAATGGGGCGCCGCCGGCCAGATCGAGTTCTTGGGCGGCACCTTGCTGGCGATGATCACCGCTGGGTCGCGGCCGAAGGCGCGGGCCAAGATCTGTTCGCTATGGCCGTCGCCGTAGGCCAGCGCCGTGTCGTAAAAGTTCACGCCGGCTGCCCGCGCCGTCGCCAGCGCCTTGAGCGAGACGGCATCCTCGGCGCCGATCCATTGCCGGCCGCTGATACCCCAGGCGCCGTAGCCGATCTCGCTGACGTTCAGGCCAGTGCGGCCCAGGATTCGATAGCGCATGAGGGCTCCTTGGCGCGTGCGGCGCCTCCAACAGAGTAAGTCAGCCGCGCGCGCTTTGCGTGGCCGAGTCCGGCCGCCAAGGCACGCCAAGCGGGCCAGGCGCGCCGGGATCGAACCCGAGGGCGGCGAAGCACCGCCGCCGCGTCCAGGCGCTGGGACAACGCTGGCCGCGCGCCCGCCTTCTGAGGGGAAGAGGCGACATTCATGGATTGCAAACAGCTCATGCAAGCTGATCCCGACGTGGTGATTCCCGAGGACCGGCTGTCCGACGCCCTGGCTTTGCTGCGCAGCCGCGACGTGGGCTCGCTGCCGGTGGTCGATTCGCGCGAGACGCGCGTTCCGCTCGGCATGATCACCGATCGCGACGCGGCCTTGTACCTGGCGCAACATGACCGCCGTCCCTCGGAAGTGCTCTGCCGCGAGGTCATGAGCAGCCCGGTGGTCTTCGTCGCGCCCACCGACGATATTAAGGTGGCCGAAGAAAAAATGCGGCATTACCAATTGCGCCGCATGCTGGTGGTGCAGGCCGGACGCCTGATCGGCATCATCGCCCAGGCCGATTTCGCCCGTGAAAAGCCCAAGGAGGCGCGGAAAATTCTCGAGGACGTCTCCCAGCCCAAGGTGGCCTGATGGCGGCTCCGATACAGCAGTTTCAAATCGCCAGCTTCGGCTGGGACGTGGTCGTCGCCAACGTCTGGCTCGGCGTCGTTATCGCCCTCGTCACCCTCTGGAGCCGCGACTAGAAGCCGGTTTTGGCGAGAAAGATCAGCCCGTGGCCGTTGGCGCCGGGCGCCAGATTCGTTGCGTTCGAGACAAAGGCGACATAATGGCCGTCCGCCGAAAGAACCGGATCGTCGCTGACGCCGTTCGATTCCTTGCCGCTCGCCGCGACCGAAACACGCACCGTGCTCGGCGAGCAGCCGGCGGGTGCGCCGAAACATGTATCCCGAACGAAAATATCCTTCGAGGCCATGGGCGGCTCGGTATCGGCGGGGACGAGATTGGTGGCCAGCGACGCGAGAGCGACAAGCCGGCCGTCGGCGCTGATGGATTGATCGCTGCTGCCGTCGTTGCCCTGCGCGCCGTCATTGCCGATCGAAACGCGGGTGGTCGTGGGCGCGCAGCCGGCGGGCGCGTTCACGCAGGTGTCGCGCAAAAAGACATCCGCGCGCTGGTTCGTGTCGCCGGGCACCAAGTCGCCGGCCATCGACGCGAAGGCGACGAAGCGCCCGTTCGCCGAGAGCGAGGGCACGACGTTATAGGTCAGCTGGCCCTGGGAAAGGCCCCCGGCGCTCGTCAGTGACGCCAGGAACGTCGTCGGCGTGCAGCCGGCGGGCGCGCCGGTACAGGTGTCGCGAACGAAGATATCGGGGTTGCCGTTGGTGTCGCCGGGGACCAGGTTATCGGCGTAGGATTCGAAGGCTACGAAGCGGCCATCGGGAGTGATGATTTGCTCGAAGCTATCCGCGTCCCCTTGCGTGCCGCTCGTCGCGAGCGAAGTGAGCGAGGTGGCTGGCGAACATGCTCCTGCTGCCCCCCAGCACGTATCCCGAACGAATACGTCCGGCCATCCGTTTACGTCGCCTGCTACCAAGTCGCTGGCTCCGGAGTCGAAGGCGATGTATCGTCCGTCGGCGCTAACCCGTGGGTTTTCACTCTCACCATTAGCTTGCGCGCCAGTTGGCGTGACCGAGAGACGCGTCGTGCTGGGCGCGCAGCCCGTCGGGGCGCCGATACAGGTATCGCGCAGGAAGATATCGGCATTGCCGTTGGTCCAGGTATCGTTTGGCACTAGGTTCGTGGCGCTGGAATCGAAGGCCACGAAGCGCCCACCCCCGCTGATCGAGGGAGCGCGGCTATTGCCGTTCGCGAGCGTGCCGTCGGTGGCCACGGAGGCGCGGACCGTGCTTGGCACGCAGCCCGTCGGGGCGCCGATACAGGTATCGCGGACGTAGATGTCGTAGAAGCCGCTGGCGGCGCCGGGGACGAGATTCGTCGCGTTCGACTGGAAGGCGATGTAGCGCGCGCTGGCGCTGAGCGCGGGCGGGAACAGGCTATCGCCATTGGCGCCGCCGCCATCCATCGCCGCGCTCACGAGCAAAATCACGCCGGCGCCGGCCGCCGCCGGCGAGGCGATGCCGAAGGCGAGCGCGTTCGAAATCGCGCCCGCGCCGTCCGCGACGGTCAGCATCGCCGTGCCCGGAGCGGCCAAATCGGCGGCCGAGACCGTCATGGTGAGTTGGTTGGCGTTGCCGACCTGCGTCGGCCGCGCCGCGCCATTCCAGCGCGCCACCGTGCCCGACCCGAAGCCGGTGCCGCCGAGCACGATTTGCAGCCCGCCGCTGCCCGCCACGGCGAAAGCCGGAAAATAGCTGGCAAGCGTCGGCCCGGCGGGCAGCAACAGGCCGGCCGGGCGTCCGCCGCAGGCCGCAAGCCACGCGGCTGGGATCAGCGCTAGCGCCGAACGCTTGCACCTCCTCCAAATCAATTCGAGCCTCCGACCATCGCCGAGCCGGAAAGCGTCAGCGTAAACGCGGGCGAAGGAAATTGTGTGTTCCAGGTGTAGGAGACCGACATGGGGTAATCTGCCGCCGCGCCGGGCAACTTCGACGTCAGGCTCAGCGTGGCGCCGGAAACTACCGCCTGCACCGGCGAGGACACGTTGCTATTGAATTGCTGCGCAAGGGAGCTTGCTAGTGCCGCTGCCGACACGGAGTCACCGCCGTACTGAACCTGGGCGCTGAACCCGCCGACGTTCCACGTGACCGTTCCGCTCTCCCAGGTAGTGTGGCAGCTGCCGTACTGGCAAACCGTGTTCGATTGCGGCCCGCCGCTCACGGTTCCGCTGCCGGTGGCGCGGGCGCCCTCTGTGCCGCCGATCACGACGGTTGTGGTCTGGCCCATCACGGCGATTTCGCCCGTCAAGTTGGCGCCGCCGCTATTCGGCGAAGCGGAGAAGTCGAAAAAGCCGCTGTCCGTTCCAGTTTGATTGCCCGTGACGCTCAGCCACGGCGCTTGCGCCACCGCCGACCAGACGCAGTCGATGCTAGTCGAGCGTAGATGCTGCCGCTGCCGCTGCCGCCGCCGCCGCCGCTCGGAAAGTAGGCCGTGCTCGGCACGGAATAGGTGCAAGGTGCGCCTTGATCGACGATCAATGTAGCCTGTGCTCGCGCGTTGCCGACCGTGATCGTTCCGGTGCGGGGGACGTTGCTGCTGTTGGCGGCAACCGTCAAACCCATCGCCCCGCTGCCGTTGCCCTGCGAACCGGAGTTGAAGGCGAGCCACGCCGAGTCGCTGGTCGCGCTCCACGGGCAGCCGCCCGGCGCATTTACCGTCGCCGAACTGCTGCCGCCCGAGGCCGAGATTTGCAACTCGCTCGGAGAAACGGAAAAGCTGCAGCTGGCGAGAAGGGATACCTGGAACTGGTTTTCAAGTGCTTGGAACAGCGAATTGTAGGCCGGCCGGCTCTTGGTCGTGCCCAGGTGGGAGTCGGCAAAAAGTATCTGATATTGCGTCGCCGCCGAGGATGGATAAGCCTCGCTCGAGGCCTGAACGATGCCGTCGGTGCCATCGGTGGGCGCCGCAATCAGCGAGTTCCAGGTCGAGTCCATTAAGTCCATATCGTAGCGAAGGCTGGCGTAAAAAAACGCGTCCTGGGTATCGCCCTCGAGAAAGGAGATCGCCTCGGCGATGCCGAGCACATCATAGACGACTTCGGTGAACTTGACCGTATTGCGGCCGCCGCACCAGTCATCCGGGTTGCAAAAGGTGTCGCCCACCAGCCGCATCTCGACCCAGCGCCGCACCGCCTCGCTGGTGACACCGACCCGAGTGAAGTTCTCCGCCGTTCCGTTCAAGTTGTTCAAGAAGGCGCTGCCCGGCACAAGATCGCCGGTCGCCGGCACCGCCGCTTGCGCGGCATAAACCGCCAACGCGGGGATCGCCGAGTAGAGCAGCGCCGCTACGCCGCAGGGGGCGCTGTCGAGGGGCGAGGCGCAGCCCGTGTCTTCATACAGCTGAACCGCCAGGCCCGTCATAATATTGGCGAGATCGCTATAGGCGTTCAGGGCCAGGTCCGCGCCCTCATTCGGCGTGTCCAGCGTGACCACACCCCTCATTTTGGATGGCGAGTTTGATTGAAAGTATTGCGCCGCGTCGCGGGACAGCAATCCGCCCTGGCTATGGCCGACGAAGATGTACCCGCCGCCGCCGGCGGCGTTGACATCGCCGATCAACGCCGAGCTTTGGTTGCTCAGGGAATCCGTCGAGTTCAGGCTGGGAATGAGCACCGTGCCGAGCAGGAAATCGCCCTGAAGCCAGCCGTACATCCTCTGCCAGGTGCAGGAGCTGCTCAGTAAGCCGTGCTGCAGAACGATGTTCTGAGTGCTGCCGCCGCTGAACTGCTGCGACCCACAGCTCGAGCTCTGCGGCGCAGCGAGGTTGGGCGTTGCCGCGGATTTGAGGGGAGGGTTCGTCGCCGTGCCCCCTCGGCCGGCTCGAGTCGCGTCATTGGAGCCGTTGTCGTACCAAGCCATGTTCGAGAAGGCGAGCACCCGGCTGCCGCTACCATTGGACATCGTGGGGATGATCTTCTCCTGAATGGCGACATAGACGCTGCCGGAGGGCACGTAGCTCCAGACCTCGGTGCCGCCACCGCCATTGGCAACGCTCATGGTCAAATCGTAGCGCGTTGCGCCGCAGGGGCTGCCTGAGCAGTCCGAAGGATAGGTCGTAACCGTTGCGTTGTGCGCGGTGGCATATGCCTGAATGTCGGAAACCACCATGCCATTGATCACGGAGGGGCCCGGGTTCGAGCCAAGGTAGGCCAGCGGCTGGGGGAGCGGTAGGTTCGCCAGGGGCGCGACTCCAGGGATGGGCTCGCCATTCTGGTCGAAGGCCGTCACCTGGCCACCGGCGAGCCTGACCATGCTGATCTCGCTGGCTTGCGAGGTCGCAGGGTTCGGCGCCGAGCCGGTCGGCCAAAAATTGACGACGAGCTGGCCGTTGGTGTCGTAGCCCGCCTCGACATGGTAAGTCGTGGAAAATGGGCCAAGGGACACAGTGCTCGAACTTGAGCCTGTGGCCGCGTTGAATAGCGGGCCCGTAGCATTCAGCGTCGCCTCGCTCTGAGCCGACACGTCGAAGACGATGTAGGTATCGCTCGAGTTGATCCCAGAATTTGCCGAGAGGGACTGCGCTACCGCGGAAGGGGCGAAGACCATCAGGGCAGAGGCTCCAAGGGCGATCAAGGACCGGCGGCCGGCAGAGTTCATGTTGGCTCCTCGCGTTGCGCGCCCAACGCTGGCCAGACTTAACCACGACTGCCGCCGCTCCGGGCAAGAGATGCTTAGCGTTTGTTAGCCAGGTTCCGCCCCAGGGCTGCCGATCTCAAAACCATGACAAGATATCTTCTCCCTTTCATCGCTCCAGCAAAACAATCGGATCATGACATGTTGCCCACAAAATTAATATGCCGAGGTGGACTGACCGGCTGAGTCGATAGGACTTAGCCAGCGGCAAGTTTATTCCCGGTCGGCCTGCGCCGGGTGTTGTCCGCTCTCGGGGTGCTCTTGTCAGTCGCCGGTGACGGCTTCTTCTTCCGCCGGCCGTGCCGGAGCGCGCCCCGCGGCCTCGTCGCTGACGGAAAAATTGGCGCAAGCGGGATGATGAAACACCAGGGCGCTGGTCGAGGTTCCCGGCTCCATCATCATGCCCTCGGTCAAGGTCACGCCGATGCTCTCCGGCCGAAGCAGCTTCCAAACGCCGGCTCGGTCGCTCCGGGCAAGAGAAGCTTGGCGTTTGTTAGCCAGGTTCCGCCCCAAGGCTGCGATCTCAAGACCGTGACAAGATATCTTCGCCTTTTCATCGCTCCAGCAAAACAATCGGATCATGACATGTTGCCCACAAAATTAATATGCCGAGGTGGGCTGACCGACTGAGTCGATCGCACTTAGCCAGCACCAAGCTTTTTCCCGGTCGGCCTGCGCCGGATGTTGTCCGCCCTCGGGGTGCTCTCGTCAGTCGCCGGTGACGGCTTCTTCTTCCGCCGGCCGCGCCGGCGCGCGCCCGGCGGCTTCGTCGCTGACGGAAAAATACGCGCAAGCGGGATGATGAAACACCAAGGCGCTGGTCGAGGCTTCCGGCTCCATCATCATGCCCTCGGTCAAGGTTACGCCGATGCCCTCCGGCCGAAGCAGCTTCCAAATGCCGGCTTGATCGTTGAGGTTGGGGCAGGCCGGATAGCCGAAGGCGTAGCGCTTGCCGCGATAGCGCGAGGTGAAGCGCTCCTTCATCGTCATTTCCGGCGGATCGGGGAAGCCCCAATCCTCGCGGATGCGGCGATGCAGCCATTCCGCCGCCGCCTCCGCCGTCTCGAGCGCCAGCACTTGCAGCCCGTGCGACTCCACGTAGCGGCCGGCCTGCTTGGCCGTCTCGGCGCGCTGCCGCACGCCCTCGCCCGCGGTCACCACCATCAGCGCCACATGGTCGCGCTGCCCGTTCAGCGGGGGCAACACGTAGTCGGCCAGGCAGAGCCCGTCCGGCCGCCGCTGCCGCTCGAATTGAAACGTGTGCAGCGGCTCTTGCCCGCCGTCGGCCGCGAAAAGGCGCAGCGCGTTGCCCTCCGGCTCCGCGGCGAAGAACTGCCACGCCACCCGCACTTTCATGAACTCCGCCGCCCGCCGCTTGAGCTCCTCGACCAGCGCCACCAGGTCGAGCGCTTGCGGGTCGCGCTCGCGCAGCGCCACTTCGAAGTTGCCCTTGAAGCCTAGATGGTGGCGATAGAGCACCTGCGGATTGATGTAGCTCCAAACCTCCTCGAGCTGCGGCACGTCGCGCTGGCGCCGTTCGAGCGAAGCCACGCGCGGAATCGGCAAGTCGGCGCGCACCCGCGCGCTGCGCGTGCTCGGCATCGGCGCCGCCGCCTCCGGCTGCGGCCCGGCGCCGGCGGCGGCC
>JBOGKX010000163.1:0-31578 GCA_050746125.1 Terriglobales bacterium
CGCCGGCGCCGCCGGCGGCCCGGCGGCCGCGACCGGTTCCAGCGGCGCGACCCAGCGATAACCGCGCCGGGGCACGGTGACGATGTAGCGGGGCTGCTCGGCGTCGTCCGCGAGGGCTTCGCGCAGCTTGCGCACGACGGTATTGAGGCCGTCGTCGAAGTCGCCGAAGCTCTGGCCCGGCCAAAGCGCCTGTTGCAGTTCGGCGCGGGGAACGACTTCGCCGGCGCGCGCGGCGAGGATCTGCAAGAGGCGCAGGGGTTTGTCTTGAAGGTGGACTTTCTCGCCCGCGCGCCGCAACTCACCCGCCGCGGGATCGAATTCGAACGGGCCGAAACGAAACGGCGGAGCAGACGCCATGGCGAAAGCGGCGAAGCCTAAGAGTGACTGCCATTGTATCACCGCGGTGCGGTAAGAGAGCCAGGAGCCGAATAAGAAGCCTTGGCTGCGGACGATCGGGCGGGAAGCCTGGGTGAGTTCAGCGAGAGTTCAGCACGCGTCCATTGATCGGACGGGCGGGGACGCGAGATTCTGCCGCCCGTCGCCGCGTGCGGCCCAGCGTCAGCGGCGGTGCAGTGTGCAAGCGCTTGCGCAGGGAGCGAAGCCATGAGCCATTGGAAGCCTGTCACTTATTGCGCCGCAACCGGATTGCTGATCCTGGCGATGGTCGCCGGCGCGGCGGCCCAAGGGAGAAGGGGGGGGCCGATGGCGCACCCCTTGGGCCGCAAGCTCGATGCCGTCGCCGCCTACGGCCGGTTGCCGCTCGCCTTCGAGGCCAATCGCGGCCAGACCGATCCGCGGGTGCGCTTTTTGGCGCGGGGCCCGGGCTACACGCTCTTCCTCACCTCGCCCGACGCGGTACTCGCGCTCGCGAACGCGGCCGGCGGCAACTCGCCGGCTCTGCGGATGCGCCTCGTCGGCGCGGCCACCACCGCCGCACACGGGCGCAAGCGGCTCGCCGGCACGACCAACTACTATCTCGGCGACGACCCGCGCGCCTGGCGCACGGGGATTCCCAATTACGGCGAGATCGAATACGACAATCTTTATCCGGGGATCGGCCTCCGCTACTACGGCACGCAGGGGCGGCTGGAAAGCGACTTCATCGTCGCGCCGGGCGCGGACTCCGGCCAGATCCGTCTGGCGCTGGATGGGGCGGAATCGTATCGCATCACGCCGGATGGGGATCTGCGCATCACGCTAACACCCGAATCCGCCGGCGTGGTCACGCTCGGACGTCCGCGCGTGTACCAGAGCGTCGCCGGCCGGCGGCGAGCGCTCCCGGGCGGATATCGCTTGATCGGGCGCCAAGTGCGGTTTCAGGTCGGCGCCTACGACCGCTCGCGGCCGCTGATCATCGATCCGACGCTGAGCTATTCGTACGGCGCGCCCGGCGGCTACGCCACGCTGGTGGGCCCCACCGGCCAAAATTTCGGGCCCTACCTGCCGAGCCTCTCCGTGGATGGTGCGGGCCAGGCCGTGATCGTGGGTCTGACGCGCGTGGCCTCGTTCCCCTCCACGACGGTCGCGACGCCGCCGTTCCCCAGCGCGGGCGCCTATTCGGTCTATGTGACCAAGTTGAACGCCGCGGGCACGGCCGTGGTTTTCACCGAATTCCTCGGCGGCACGAACGGCGAGCAGAGCGCGGTGGCGGCCGCCGACGCCGGCGGCGATATTTATATCGGCGGCGTGACCTATTCCAGCGATTTTCCCGCGCAAAACGGAATGGTGATTGCGCCCCCCTCGACGATGCCCGGCTATCTGGTCAAATTGAATGCCACCGGCCAGGTCCAGTGGGCGACATATCTCGGCGCGACCATGAGCATTTACGCCCTCGCGACCGACGCGAACGCCAATGTGTACGTCGCCGGCAGCGACGATCCGAGCGACGTGAGCTTGTTGAACCCCCTGCAATCGATCTGCACGTCGGGGGCGACCTGCATCGCGGGCTTCGTCGAGGAGATCGCCGCCAACGGCAAAGCCGTGCTCTACGGCACCGCGTTCGGCGGCAGCTACACGACCCAGGTCAACGCCGTGACCGTGGACGCCGGCGGCGATATCTACTTGGGCGGCATGACCAAAGCCGGCGATTTGCAGACCACCAGCAACGCGCTCCAGCCGCAATGCCCGGGAGGGCCGGTGGAAACGCCGCCGACGCAGTGCGGCGTCGGGGCCGGGGATCTCGTGGGTTGGATCGCGGAGCTGAACCCGACCATTCAGGGGGTGAATCAGCTTCTGTTCTCGAGCTATCTGGGCAGCAGTCTCGCCCACAACTCGAGCGTGGCGGCGCTGGCGATCGATAAAATTTCTCCGCCCAATCTCTATGTGCTGGGGACCGATCGGTGCTGCTTGCCGACGACGCCGGGCGTATTCCAGCCGTTCTACGGTTGGAATGGCTCGCTGACTCCCGGGTTCGCCGGCGAGCCGTTCGTCTTGAAGCTGCCCACCGCCACGCCGAATACACCGGCGTATTGGACCTACTTGAGCGGCACCGGCACCAACGACGACGCGCCAGCGGCGGTCGCGGTGGACGCGGCCGGCGATGCCTGGATCGCGGGAACGACGTTTTCGGCGGACTTTCCCACCCTCAACGGGCCGATTCCCGCCTTCCCCGGATTCGAGAACGCCGGCTTCGTCTCCGAACTCAGCCCCAGCGGCTCCGACGTCCTTTATTCCACCTTCATCGGCGGCAGCGAGCCGGATTTCGCCAGCGGCCTCGCGCTCGGAGGCGACGGCAGCGTCTTTGTCGCGGGGGCCACGGATTCCGGCGATTTTCCCACGACCGCGGGCGCGTTTGGGACGACTAGTTGCAGCGGCGCGCCGTGCTCGCTGCCCGACGGCTACGAAGCGTACATCGCCAAGCTTGCCGCGCAGCCTGCGCCCACGGCGCCGGTCGTAAGCTTCACCTTCCAAGGCTCCCCGGTCGGACCGAAGGCGCCGATCTCGATCAGCGGCTTCGAGTTCGTGACCCAGCATCCGACCGTCACCATCGCCAACACGGCGGCGCAGGGACCGCCGCTGATCGTCAGCAAAGTCGTAATCGGCGGCGCCGGCGGCGACTATTTCGGGGCAAGCTTGGATACTTGCCAGAGCATTGGCGGGCCGATTCCGATTTATCCCGGGCAGAGCTGCCAGGTGACGTTCGACTGGAATCCGCCGGCTAGCGGCGCCGATCCCGGCGTCCTGCAAGTCTTCGACAATGCCGCCAATCTCGCCACTCCCCAGGCGATCCCGATCAACGCGACCGGTTTCAATGGCCCGCAGGCTACCGTCTCTCCTTCGGCGCTGAACTTTCCCAATACGACCGACGGGAGTTCGAGTTCGCTCGCGATTACGGTATCGAACACCGGCAATCAGTCGCTCGCCTTCACTAGCATCGGCGTCGCCGGCAGCAACGATTTCACCATCGCGCCCTCGTCCTCGTGCGCGGCGGGAAAGCAGTTGACGGCCGGCGGCGCCGCGGGCAGTTGCCAAATCGACGTCGTGTTCACCCCCACCGCCCCATCCGGAACGCTCGAGACGGCGACGCTCACGATCGCCGACAACAGCGTCGCGCCGCCGGGGACCTCGCAAACCGTCCAGCTCAGCGGCGTGGGCATCGCGCCCCAGGCGCTGCTGGCGACGAGCCCCGCCGGCGCGCTGGGCGGGCTCGCCTTCGGCGGCGTTAGCGCCGGCGCGGCTTCGCCGGCGCAGTCGTTCCGGATCAGCAGCCAGGGCCCGCTGGCGCTCAAGATCACGTCGGTGAGCGTCGTCAGCACCGCCGGCAACGCCGCGGATTTCGTCGAGACCGGCAACTGCGCCGGCGCCTCGCTCGCGGAATACTTCTCCTGCGGCGTTCAGGTCGTCTTCCAGCCCTCCGCGCCGGCCGGAACCGCCGAATCCGCCGTGATTCTAATTCAATCGAATGCGGCCAACGGCCCCGATTTCGAAATTCCGCTGACCGGCACTGCCGCGACTCTGGCCGCGCAGCCGCTGCCCGAGATGGTCTCGGTGGACAACGAGGTTCCGCCGCGGCCGGCGAGCCAAGGCGGATTCGGCGGCGTCCTCAGCGCCGATGGGGCCGAAGTCGCCTTCACCTCGAATCTTTACAACTCGAACTTGCCCGAAGGCGGCGCGATCAACGCGTCCGGCACCAGCGGCCTTTTCCTGCGCCGCACTTGCAACGGCGCGGCGCCGGGTTGCGGGCAGCTCACCCAGTTCGTCTCGTACGGGCCGACAGGCTCGGCCTGCATCTTCGGCAATCAAGGCTATAACCTGGGCGCCAGCCATCCCCGAATTTCGCCCGACGGGCGCTTCGTGGCCTTCACCGACGACGCCTGCCAGAATACCGGCGCCTTCGGGCCCTCGCCGACGATCACCTATCTGCGCGATCTGCAGGCGGGGACGACCACGATGCCGCTCGCCGGCGCCGGCGCGAATCAATTCACGATGAGCGGCGACGCGCGCTTCTTCGCCTACAGCGCGGGCGGCCAGATTTATCTGCAAGACACCTGCCTGAGCGCGGGCGCGGCCGTGGCCGGCTGCACGCCCGGGACGACGCTGGTGTCGCAGGGTCCGGGCAGCCAAAACGTCGCCGACAACAGCGGCAACGCCTTCCTGGCCGCGATCAGCCCCGACGGCCGCTATGTCGCCTTCGATTCGCCCGGCACGAACCTGCTCGGCGCCGCCACCGACTCCAATATCAATGGCGGCAATACGCAGACGTATTTGCGCGACACCTGCAGCGGCGCGCCGAGCGGCTGCACGCCGGCGACGATTTTGGTGTCCGCCGACAATGCCGGTCTCGCCGGCAACGCCGGCAGCGTCGTTGGGGGAGTCTCGCAGGGCGGGCGCTATGTCGCCTTCCTCTCGAGCGCCACGAACCTGCCGGGCGCGCCGTCCGCGCTCGGCGCCGGCGGCGACGAGGTCTATCTTCGCGACACCTGTCTCGGCGCCGCCGGCGTCTGCACGCCGGCGACGACGCTGCTCTCGCTCGATTTCACCCAGGCGCCACCGGCCGCGGCCGCCTGGATGTTCAGCGGTACCGACTACGGCTCGGCGAGCAGCGGGGTGTCGCTTTCCGCCGACGGGCGGATCGTCGCGTTCGACTCCGTACAGCCGCTGACGACGGCGGCGGCCGGGATCGGCGGTGCGCTCTACGCTTACGACACCTGCAACGCGAACGGCGCCCCGGTGGCCAATTGCACGTCCTCGCTCCACGCCGTCTCGGCCGTTCTGCAAAATGGCGCCACCGTGCTGGCCAGCGGCTTCGGCCCGATCGATCCCACGGGCCAAGTCGTCGTTTATCCCGAGGGGGGTCCGTCGGAAATTTGGATGAACTCCACCGGCCTGACCCTCTCGGCGGCGCCGCGAATCCTGACCACGAGCCTGCCGGGCGGGACGGGCGGCCGTGGCTACAGCCAGAGCCTCGCCACCGCCGGCGGAACGGGGACGATCACGTTTTCGGTGACGGCGGGCGGGCTGCCGCCGGGACTTGCGCTCGACCCCAAGGCCGGCACCATCAGCGGCACGCCGAGTCAACAAGGCACTTTCAATTTCACGATCACGGCGACCGACTCGCTCGGGCTAACCGGGTCGCAGCCCTATCAGGTTGCGATCGCCTGCCCGACGATCGCATTCCTGGCGGTGCCGGGCGTCGCGGTCGGAGGCGTGTCGCAGACGATTTCCTTCCCGGTATCTCTGACGACCGGACAGTTGGCGGGCGCGATCCAGTTCGCCGTGACCGCCACGGATTCGCAATCGTCGGGGCCCGGCGGCACGCCCAATACGTTCGCGCAATACCTCACGGTGACGGGCAGCGGCGCGCCTCCCGGCATGGCGTTCAACAACAGCACGCTCGTGCTGTCGGGCACGCCGACGACGGCCGGGACTTTCACGCTGGACCTGACCGCCTCGGGCGGCGGCTGCAGCGCGGACAGCGGCAACGCGTTCGTCTTCGACGTGACCACGCCGTGCGCGACGCCGGTCGCGGCGGGCGTGAGTCTGGGCGGGTACGCGAAGAAGTTCGGGACGACGCTCTACAGCCAGATCGTCACGATCACCTACAACGGGGCGGCGACGCTCAACGGGCCGCTCTATTACGTGATCGCCGGCTTGACGAGCGGAGTCAGCGTGACCACGGCGGCCGGCACGACGACATGCAACACGACCGGCAGTCCCTACGTGTTGATCTCGTCCGGGCCGGTCGCGCCCGGTGCAAGCTTCCAGATCGTGATTCAGTTCAACGATCCCAGCGGGGCCGGGATTCGCTACGCCGGCAGCGTGGTAGGCGGCGGAACGCCGTAAAGGAGAATGATCATGAAGCAATCGCTCGCAATCTTGGCGCCCGTGCTGGCGCTGGCGGCAGCCTGGCTGGCCGCGCCCCCGCCGGCGCGGGCCGGCACGATCACGGGAACCGTGTCCGTCAACACCAGCTCCTTCGTGGGCTCGTCGAACCCGTTCGAGGTGTTTTTCACGCTCAGCGACGGCAGCGGCACGGGGGACGGAAACAACTCCGTTACGCTCAGCGGCTTCAGCTTCGGGACGGGCGGGGCGGCCGGGGCGGTGGACGCGGCCAACACGGCGAACGCCGGCGGCAGTTTGAGCAGCGGGGTGACGATGAACGACGCGACGTTTTCCGATAGCTTCGCGGCGTTTTTCACGCCGGGCTCGAGCCTGTCGTTCACCTTCACGGATACGTCCGCCGGCTTGGACACGCCGACGCCGGACGAGTTGACGTTCGCGCTGATCGAAAACGGGGCGCCGCTCACGACCACCGATCCGACCTCCAACGGCGATCTGGTGGCGCTGACGCTGGATTCGGCGGCGGGGACGACGGCGGTGTACACGGACACGAATGCCGCCGACAGCGTCGGGACGCCGGCGGTGGGCTCGCCGGTCTCGACGCCGGAGCCGCAGGCTTGGCTGCTGCTCGCGACGGGACTGGGGCTGGTCGCGATGGCGGCGCGGCGGCGGCGCGCGCGGGCGCGCGCGTAAGCGCGACGGCGGCGCAGGCGCGGTCGGGCCGCAACGGCAAGCCGTTGAAAAGCGTCATCCGCGTTGCCTTCCGCGGTGCTGAGTGTCTTAGACTGTGTATCTTGATGAACCTGCGAGGCAGGCCCTTCTTCAAGCTGGCCTTGAAGCTCTCGATTTTCTTGAGCCGAGCGGCATTTCCGCCGAGGTTGACTAATCACTAGCGTTCCGCGACGCCAGGGCTCCCTACCCTTGTCTTGCCGGAGCCAGCGCCGGGTCCTCTGCGGTCATACAGCCTGTTAACACACTCACGAATAGCAGTTTTCCCGCCCCAACATGCGGATACACCGCGACCCGGCCGATCAGCGGCACGTTCAAGCCCACCCAGCCGGCTATCCCGTTGCCGCCGGCCTCTCCTGCCACGAAGCCGCCCCTGCGGGATCCGTCGATCTACGGGCAGGCCTGGGGGCCGCCCACCCGCGATAGCGGGAACACCGCCCGCCGCGCCGGAGTCTCTAAGTCAGGCCGGCTCGCCCGCGGCGGCCGACAAACGCCGCCGGCCACGGCCCATTACGGTCGCTCGGAGGCCTCCATGACGAGGTGCACTCTCAGCCTAGCCATGCTGTTCATCTTGGCCGCATCGGCTTCGGCCCAGCTCGCGATCCAGCGCGTCGTACTTTACAAGAACGGCCTCGGGCTATTCCAAGCCGCGGGCCGCGCCGGCGCCGCTCCCCTGCATCTCGACTTCAAAGCCGATGAAATGAATGACGTGCTCGCCTCGCTCACTATCGAGGCGGCCAATGGCGACCCGATAACCCGCGTCAGTTTCCCCTCCGGCACTTCCCTGCAAGACGCCCTGGCGACCTATCCCTTTCGCCTGCGACCGGCCGAATCTCTCGGCGCCCTGCTCGACCAATTTAGAGGCGAGCGGATCGAGGTCGCGAGCGGCGCCGCGCGTGTGGCCGGCTTGCAGCTCGGCGCGCGCACGCTACCCCCGGCGCAGGATGGCGGCGCTCCGCGTCCGCTCGATCAGGTCACCCTGCTGCTCGACTCCGGCGGCGTGCGCCGCCTGATCTTGGCCCCCGACGCTGCGGTGCGCTTCGCCAACCCGCGGGTGGATCGGCAACTGCGCCAATACTTGTCGCTCATCGCCGCCTCGCGTTCGCCCAGCCTGCGGTCGCTCGTCCTCGAGGCCGGCGGCGCCGCTCAGCGCATCACCGTCCGTTATCTGCTGCCCGTCGCGGTCTGGCGCTCCACCTACCGCCTCGTGTTGAATGGCGACCGCGCTCGGCTCCAAGGTTGGGCGATCGTTGCCAACAGCAGCGACAAAGACTGGGACGACGTTCAGCTCTCGCTCGTTTCCGGCCGCCCCACCTCCTTCCTGATGCAGCTCTATCGGCCGCTCTACCGGTCGCAGCCTTGGGCCTCGCTGCCGGAAGAATACCCCTTGACGCCGCGTCTCTATGGCAGCGCACTCGAGGCTGCGGCTCGGCATGGGACGGTAGTCTTTGGCCGCGCCGGCGGTGGCGTCGTTGGCGGCATGGCTGGAGGAGTGCTTGGCGGCATCATGTCCGCCACCGCGCCGCCCCCACCCCCGCCCGCTCCCTTCGCCCCTTTCGTTGCGCCGAGACCTATCCAAATCGCGAACCAGCCGTGCACCACCGATCTGGGCGGCCTTTTCGAGTACCGCTTTTCGCCGCCGGTCATCATTCGCCGCGGCCAGTCGGCAATGATTCCCTTTCTCGATCAGCCCGTGACGGTGCGCAGGATTTCGATCTACGCCGTCGGCGACTCGACGCATCCGCGCCAAGCGCTGGAGATCGTCAACTCTACCGGCAAAACGCTCGATGGCGGTCCGATCACGGTCTATGACGCCGGCGCCTATGCCGGCGAAGCGCTCATGGAGACACTGCGCGCCGGCGACAGGCGCCCGGTGAGCTACGCCGAGGATCTCGGCACCCTGATCACCACCAGCGGGGAGCCGGGGCCGTTTTCCATGCGTGAGATCCACATGAACCGCGGCGTCCTGACGTGCGTCTACGCGGAAGAGCAACGGACCGTCTTCCGCATCCGCAACCTCGACGGCCGCCCCAAGCGCCTGGTTTTGGAGTACCCCATCGTCGCCGGATTCAAGCCGGTCCACGTGAAGCCGAGTGAGATCACGGCCGCGCACTATCGCTTTGCCGTCGCCGTCGCGCCGGATGCCCAGCTCGAATTCCCGGTGGTCATGGAGGGAGCCGTATCGCAGACCGCCATGGTCGCCAATATGACGCCGGATTCGCTCCTCGTTTACGCGCAGAACCAATCCTTCGCCCCGCAAGCTCGCCGCCAGTTGCAAACGCTGCTCGATCTCAAGCGCCGCGGGGCCGCCGCCCAGGCGCGGCTGGAGGCGCGGCAGGCGGCGTTGACCGAGATCGGCGACGATCAAACGCGGCTGCGCCAGGACATCGACACCTTAAACCGCGTCCCGGGTACGCGGCAGCGCGTGCGGCAATACATCGCCCGCCTCGATGGCGACGAAGCGCGCCTGCCCGCTGCCCGCGCCGCCCTCCATAGCGTCGCGGCCGAACACGACCGGGTTCAGACGCAACTTGACGACACGATCGCCGACATGCGCTTCTGAATCGCCAACGAGCGTTTTAACGGCGGAATCTGTGCTGGCGGAGGGCCGGGTCGGGCGTCGAAGCCGAAGCTCACGCAACCGCTCGGCCGGCGAACACGTGCTGCGTCGAAGAATTCAGGACAGGCAATGTTTCCACGCTCGGCGATTCTTTAAACGCAAGCCTGAAGGCCCGGGCAATTTCTCGATACAGCCCTTCGGCATAGCGTTGCTCGTCCGCGGAGCTTTGCAAGAGCGTAACGCTGCAAAATTTCCCGGTGCTCGGATCCAGCGATTCGATGTTCTCGACAAACCCGGGCAGCGCTTGAACTCTCGGCAGAAATTGCTCGTTCCATGTGGCCGTGAATCCCTTCATCCGCTCCACTTGGATGGCCCAATGCACGATGCGCGATACCATTTACCCCCCTGCGCCGCCCCTGCAATTCCAAAGCGAGGCTATGCCCTTAATTGCAGCTTGTCAACCCCGCGGGGGTCGCCATGGCGCCGGCGTTAAAAACGCGCGGCCACTCGCCACGGAAGCGTTCGTAGAAATCCGCGCGGTAAGTCGTCGGGCGCGCACGGAGCCGCGCAGCGGCGGCCGCTCAGCAAGGGCAATCAATTTTTCGCGAAGCCGACGCTCACGCGACCGCTTGGCCGGCGACCACGTGCTGCGTCGAAGAATTCTCGACTGGCAAAGTCTCCACTCTCGGCGCGTCTTTAAGCATCGGCGTCAACGCACGGGCGATTTCCTGGAACAGCCCTTCGCCGTAGCGTTGCTCATCCGCGGAGCTTTGCCAGACGGTAACGCAGCAATATTTCCCGCTGCTCGGATCCAGCGATTCGATGTTTTCGACAAAACCGGGCAGCGCTTGAATTCTGGGCAAAAAATGGTCGTTCAATGCGGCCTTGAACCCGCTCACCTGCTCCGGGTCGATGGTGCAATTCACGATGCGCGATACCATAAATCCCCTCCTGCACGATCCCAACGCCCGCCAGCGTATGCCCTTGCTCGGTGCTTGTCAATCTTCCGGGAAGTCGCTCCCGCGAACACGGCCTCGCCTATGCCTCGGCCAGGAATTGCTCGCTTGGATCCGCCCGGCGGCGCCGTTGGCGCCGCCAGACGGAGCGCGAATTTAAATTTAAAACGATAGTTGCAAGCCGAACTGCAAGCTGCGTGTCCCCTTGCTCTCGCCGGTGACTTGGCCGAAGTCGCTGGAATCGATGTTTCCGCTATTCGGGTTGTCGAACCCCGGCGTATTGGTGGTGTTGAAGGTTTCGATGCGCAGCCTCAAGTTGGTGCGCTCGCTGATTTGGAAATTGCGGAACAGCGAGGCGTCCAGGTTGAAGTAGCCCGGGCCGTAGAAGGTGTTGCGGCCGGCGTTGCCGTAGGTGTCCGGCGTCGGGTCGGAGAACGAGCTCGGATCGAACCACTGGTTGCCGTAGCCGATCCCGCCCAAGACTTTGAACGGCCCGTCGATGTTGCCGCGCTGATTGACACCGTTCCAATCCAGCCGTGAGCTGCTGCCGATCGAGAAGGGCATCCCGCTCATCATCTGCATCACGCCGTTGAGCTGCCAGCCGCCCAGAATCGCCGAAGCGACGCCGGTCTTGGCCCAGGGGCCATAAGAGCCGAAGGGCAACTGATAGACGAAGCCCTCCGTCAGCGCCAAGCGCCGGTCGAAGTCGGCCGGTCCGTAATCGCGGCTGAAGTTGACGTTGTCGCCCAGCCCCGGCATGTCCGTGCCGTCGCCGAAGTCCAGCGTCTTGCTCCAGGTGAAGCTGGTGCTCGACATCAGCCCGCGGTTGAACCGGTGATCCACCTTCAATTGCAAGGCGTTGTAGCTGTTGCTCATCGGCGTGAACTGGTCCACGCCGCCGGTCACGCCGAAGATCGAGCCCAGATTCAAGCAACTGGCGCTGTTGCCGCAGCCGTTCTTCACCGTGCCGCCGGCGAAGATCGGCGTCAGGCCGTAGTTGATGTTGCGGTGATAGAGAATGTCCACGGCGCGATTGCCCACGTAGGCCGCGTCCAGCGTGAAGTTGCCGGGCAGTTGCCGCGCGTAGGCGAGGTTCCACATTTCCAAGTACGCCTCGTGCATGTTCGTCGGCACCGCCTCGAAGGACTGCGATTGCAAGCCGGAAGCCTTGGTGACGGGAATGATCCCGTTCGCGGGAATCACCGCCGGGCTCGGCGCCGGCATGCCGGTGGCGAAATTCACCGGCAGCCCGGTGGCCGGATCGGCGGCGGGCACGAAGGAATTGGCGCTGGGGTAGCCGTTGTTCTGCCGCACCGGGTAGTTGAAGGCGTAGCCGTTGTCGTAGAACGGAATGGTGCTCATCCCGAAAGCGGCCCGCACCACCGAAGTGTCGGTCACGCGATAAGCCAGCCCAATCCGCGGATCAATGTTGCCGAAGTGCGTCTTCAAGCCCAGCCCGAGCGGCACGTTGCCGTAGCCGGCGATCAGCAAGCTGTTGGTATTGGGGTCGTAATTCGAGAGCCCGCCGGCGAAGTGCGGCTTGAGCGGCTCGTAAAGCTCGTCGCGAATGCCGAGATTCACCGTGAGCTTGGGGTTGACCTGCCACTTGTCGGTGAAGTAAGAAGCGAACTGCAACTGCCGTAGCGCCGGAAAGATCACCGGCAAGTCGCGGCCCACCGTGCACGGACGGTCGAGTAGCAGGGCGGCGAAGCCATTGGCGATCCCTCCTTGCGAGACTTGCGCCTCGGGATAATCGGCTGCGCTTTTATTCTTCTCTTGCAGCCCCGCCTCGGCCGCGCAAAAATCGTATCGTCCGCGCGGGCCGAAGGTCTGGTCTTGCAGCAGATCGTCGCGCAAGCGCGTCGCGTCCACGCCGAATTTGAAGGTGTGATTGCCGTTGATGAACGTCCAATTATCCACCGCGTCGAAGTCCGTCTCGGTGCGGATCCAGGGCAGACTCGCGGAAAAGCCGAGGCCGGTGGTGCCACCATGCACGTTGATGGTCGGCAGGCCGCTGTCGAAGGGCTGG
Organism: Terriglobales bacterium; assembly: GCA_050746125.1. Lineage (GTDB taxonomy): Bacteria > Acidobacteriota > Terriglobia > Terriglobales > SCQP01 > JAJPKR01. The sequence goes on from JBOGKX010000163.1 coordinate 12,554, forward strand.
ATGTTGATGCCCTTGATACCCAGGTCGTCGGCCGTGTTCTTGCCGTAATCAATGGGGTTGGCGACGTTGCGATAGCGGCTGAGTCCCAGCCGCAGTTCATTGATCACGTTGGGGCCGAAGGTGTGCGTCCATTCCACGCTCGACTGATAGGTGATATCGGTTCCGTTGGCGTAGAAATTGCCGTCGCCGCCGGCGTCGCCGAAGTACCCGGTTTCGGTCGTGTGCGGGTTCATCCAACTGAAGCGGTACGAGAAGTTGTCGCGCTCGCGCGGCTGGCCGTCAATCTTCACGTCGAACTGGTTGTTGTCGCGTATCGATTGCGTGTTGACCTGGTAGTTGTTCTGCAACCCCGGCTGGTTGGGCATGGGCCACAGCGCCATCAGCTTCTGGACGATCGGCCACGCCGGATTGGCCTGCAGCACGCTCTGCGGAATGATGTTGCCCGCGAATGCCGTACGGTTCTGCCCTTGCGAATCGCCCGTCGAGGGGTCATAGACGATGTCTGGCAACAGCGTGCCCTTGAAGGAGGTATTGGCCAGCGTCGGATCCAGCGCCTCGCTGAAGTCGCCGGCGCGAAACTTGGCGTCCGGCACCGTCACCTGATGGAACCCCGTCGAGTGGTCGCGCGTGCTCTCCCAATCGCCGAAGAAGAACAGCTTGTTGCGGATAATCGGCCCGCCGATCGAGCCGCCAAATTGATTGAAGTGATTGGGCGGATAACCCGATGGACAAGTCTGCGTGTTGCGGACCATGCAGTAGGGATTGGCCGAGCCGTAGTTGTCCGGCCGCAAGAACTCGTAGGCGTCACCGTGAAGCTGATTCGTGCCGCTTTTGAGAATCACGTTGGCGACGTAGCCGCCGGCGGCGCCTTGCTCGGTGTCGTAGTTGCTGGTTGCGACGCTGACTTCCTGAATGGCGTCGGCGGGGGGAATGTAGATTTGCAGCAGCCGCGTGCGCTCGTTGTCGCTGACCCCCTCGATCATGAGGTTGTCCACCACGTTCGGCTGGCCGTTGACGTGCATGTCCAAGCTCGCCTGCGGATTGAAGAAGTCCGAGTGCTGGCGGCCGATGTCGGCCACGCCCGGCAACAGCTCGAAAAGCTGCTGGAAGTTGCGCGTCCCGCCCATCGGCAGGCTGTGCACCGCCACCGCGCTGATCTGCTTGCCGATGTCGGCGGTGTCGGTTTGGATCGGCGGCGGCGCGGAAGTCACGTCCACCGTCTGCTGCGCGGCGCCGAGCGGCAGGGTGATATTGGCGCGGATCGTCTGGTTGACGTCCAGTTCCAGGCCCGACTGCGTCGTCGTCTTGAAGCCCGGGTGGGCGGCCTGCACCGCATAGACGCCCTGCAGCAGATCGGGAAACACGTAATTGCCGCTGGCGTTGCTGCTCCCCGTCCACTTGATGTTTTTCTGGGTTTCGGTCAGCACCAGCGTGGCATTGGGAATCGCCGCGCCGGAGGGATCCGTCACCGTTCCCACGATCGAGCCTGTTTCCACCTGTCCCCAGAGCGCCGGCACCAAACACACCGCAGCAAAGAAGACCACGACCACTCGTAAGCGCAAGTTCATAAGCACTCCCCCGTTATCGTTAACATCGCCAAGGCAACCGCGCCGCCCAAACAATGTCACGCGGCAAGGCAATCGCCCAAGCGGCTAAAATTTCCGGTGATTATTGTTCTGCTCGTCACTAATGTCAAGAAAAAAGCCCGGTGGGTCACGCTGTCTGGCCATGCGCGCCCACCAACCGCACATGTAGTCCGTCAGCCCGGCTCGCTATACCTCGTCGGGCACCGTGAAGGGCGCGCGGTAATGTCCGTGCAACAAGCGGTTGGCCTCATCGTCGCCGATGGCCTGCTGCGTGGCCGCGTCGAAGTGAATCGTGCGTCCGGTCGTATAGGAAGCATTGGCCAAATGGACCAACAATACCGACATGTACCCTTCCTCGATCGGGCAATGCAGGTCTTCGGCGCGCCGGCTGCGCACGCAGTCTATGAAATTCTGGAAATGCAAGCGCTCGTTGCCGCCATGCGCGCTCGGCCCCGAATCCTGCCCCGGCCCTAGCCAGCTCATGTAAGCGCTATAGGTGTCCATGCCCAGAATCCCTTTCGAGCCGTAGAAGATATTCCCGATCGTGCCCGGCCCGTTCACCGGACCGTTGGAACCGGCATGCTGCGGCGTGTTTTGCCAGGTCCAATGTCGCGCCGCCCGCGGATGCTCGGCGGCTTCGGTGGCCATTCCCACCAGCGGCGCTCCCGCGCTGCGATACGCGCCGGTGCCGATCTCGCACTCGTGATTGGTGATCCAGCCGCGCACCTCGAACTCCAAAATGCGCTTGCCGCCATTCGGCCCGTCGAACTCGTAGGTGCAGCTGAGCAGGTTCGGCGTCTCTTGGTCGTCTTGGAAAAGCACCTTGGCGCCGACCGCCGTCGCTTTGCTGGGGTAGCGCACGCCCAAGCCCCAGCGGGCCTTATCCAGTTCGTGGATACCCTGGTTGCCGATGTCGCCGTTGCCCGTATTCCAGAACCAATGCCAGTTGTAATGGAAGCGGTTCGCGGTGAAGGCATGCTGCGGCGCTGGCCCCGTCCAAAGGTCGTAATCCACGCCGGCGGGCACCGGCGAGACCGGCGCGTACCCGATCGTGGGCCGCCACTTGTAGCAGAGTCCGCGCGCCATGTACACGTCGCCGATCAAGCCGCCGCGCATTTGCTTGATGCCCTCGAGAATGGGCGGCATCGAGCGGCTCTGGCTGCCGTGCTGGCAGATGCGGTTGTATTTTTTCACCGCCGCCACCAGTTGCCGTCCCTCCCAGGCGTAATGGCACATCGGCTTTTCGACATACAGATCCTTGCCCGCCTGGCAGACCCAGATGCCCATCAGGGAATGCCAGTGATTGGGCGTGGCCACCGAGACGGCGTCGATCGATCGGTCCTCGAGCAGTTTGCGCACGTCCACGTAGGTGCGCGGCTGCGGCAAGCCCATGCTCGCCATCTGAGCGACGCGCTTGCGGCTGACGTTCTCGTCCACGTCGCAGATGGCGGCGATCTCGACGCCGGAAATCTGCGCGTAATTCCGGATATGGTCGAAGCCGCGGCCGTGCACGCCGCAGACGGCGATCCGCACCCGGTCGTTGGCGCCCAACACCCGCCGCGGCGCCGCCAGCGCCAAAGCGCCGGCCGCGGCGCCGGCTTGCAAAAACTCCCGCCGCGATGCATCGGGGCGTTCGAGGATGGATTCCATGCCGGGGTATTGTAGGCCCGGTGGCTCTTTTTTGACAAGCACGAATTCCGCCCGGCGTGATAGACTGCCCAACCATGAGACGCCGTGACTTCCTCTGGCGGGCCGCCCTCGCCGCTGGCGCTTTGCCGGCGAGCCTACTGGCGCGGGGCGCGGCCCCGGCCTTCGGCCGCTTCGACTATCCCTGGAAATTGGGCCTGATCACCGACGAGGCCGATGCCGATCTGAGTCGGGTTTTGTCCCAGTTCGTGCCGCATTATCACCTGCGCTGGGTCGAGCTGCGCAACGTGCGCTTCGCCGGCCACGGCGTTTATCTCGGCGAGCGCGGCACCCCCGCTGAGGTGCGGCAAGTCAAGCAGCAGTTGCAGCGCGCCGGCGTGCGCCTCTCCGTGCTCGACACCGGCGTGTACAAGGTCTGGCTGCCGGGCACTCATGGCAGCGCCAACACTAGCGACCTCAACCCTGTCAACACCCGCTTCGCGCGCCAGCTCGAAATCCTCAAGCACGCCTGCGGCGTCGCCCACGAACTGGGCACCCGAAAGATTCGCATCTTCACCTTCAGCCGCGTCGCCGATCCGAGCCAGGTCTTCGACCGCGTGGTCGCGGAGCTGCACAAGGCGCTCGACGTGGCGCGGCAGGAAGACGTGGAGCTGGTGGTCGAGAACGAGTTCGACTGCAACGTCGCCACCGGCGAGGAGACGGCGCGGCTGTTCCGCGCCATTCCCGATCCCCAACTCAAGCACAACTGGGATCCCGGTAACTGTTTCGTGGCCGGCGAGCAGCCCTACCCGCTCGCCTGGAGCAAGCTCGACCATGCGCGCATCGTCCACATGCACCTCAAGGACGCCGTGCGCGACGCCGCCGGCAAATACCACTGGATGCCGGTGGGCAAGGGCAGCATCGACTTCGTCGGGCAGTTCCGCGCCCTCAAGGCGATGCGCTATCAGGGCACGCTCTCGCTTGAAACCCATTACCGCAACGCCCAGCGCAATCCCTGGACCTCCAGCATGGAGTCCATGGATGGCATCGAGCGCGTCCTGCACCAGGTTTGACGCTGCCGTCGAGTAACCCGCGATAACCTCGGCCCGTGGTTCAGGTTACGGCGGCGGCGCGCGCTTGCTCCGCCTCGGTATGGTAGTATGGCCATACCTATGGCCATCAAGGTCACCTTCACCTTGGACGAGGAGACGGTGGCGCGGCTCGGCCAGACCGCGCGCCGCTTGGCGCGGCCCAAGAGCGCGGTGGTGCGGGACGCCATCCGCGAGTATCACGCCCGCGCCGACCGCCTGAGCGAAGCCGAGCGGCGGCGGATGCTGGCCATCGTGCGGAGGATGCTGGCGCGCCCGCCGGAGCGCGGGCTGGCGGCCATGAAGCGCGAGCTGGCGGAAATTCGCGCCATCCGCCGCCATGGCGGCCGCCTCCATCCGGTCGAGTAACGCGTGATCCTGCTCGACACCTCGGCGCTCGTGGCCTGCGTGGCCAGTCCACGCCCCGCCGCCGCACACCTGGAACACCTACTGGCTGGGGGCGAGCGCCTGGCGCTGCCCGCGTTGACGCTCTACGAATGGCTGCGCGGCCCTCGCAGCGACGCCGAACTGGAAGACCAGGAAGCGCTATTCCCCCGCGCCGGCGCGATCCCGTTCGGGGTCGAGGAGGCGGCGCGCGCCGCCGTGCTGTTTCGGCGGCTGGCGCGCTCCCGCTCACGGGCCACCGATCTGGCCATCGCCGCCACGGCGCTGGTGCACGATGCGGCGCTATGGACCCTCAACCCGCGCGACTTCGCCGATATCCCCGGCCTGCGCCTGGTGCGGCTGCGTTAGCCGGCCCGCGCGTCCCGCGGCGCGCTATTTGGCGGCCGCCCGCGCCGGCTCTTGCTCGACCACGGCCGGCATGACCTTGATGCGCATGCCGTAGAACGAGCGATAGACGAAGAAGAACGAAATGGCGAAAAAGATCGCCGCGCACACGCCCGTAACCAGCCCGCCCGACGTCGCCGCCAGCTTCACCGCCAGCTCCACCGCCAGCAGCCCGAAGAGCGTCGTGAACTTGATCACCGGGTTGAGCGCCACCGACGAGGTGTCTTTGAACGGATCGCCCACCGTGTCGCCCACCACCGTGGCGTCGTGCAACTCGGTGCCCTTCAGCTTCAACTCCACTTCAACGACCTTCTTGGCGTTGTCCAAGGCGCCGCCGGCGTTGGCCATGAAGATGGCCTGATAAAGGCCGAAGGTGGCGATCGAGATCAAGTAGCCGATGAAAAAGAACGGCTCGACGAAGGCGAAGGCCAAGGTGGCGAAGAACACGGCGATAAAGATGGTCAGCATGCCTTTCTGCGCGTATTGCGTGCAGATGGCGACCACCTTCTTGCTGTCTTCGACGGAGGCCTTCTCCACCCCTTCCAGCCGGATATTGGCCTTGATGAACTCCACCGCGCGGTAGGCGCCGGTGGTCACCGCCTGCGTCGAGGCGCCGGTGAACCAATAGATCATCGCCCCGCCCGTGATCAGGCCCAGCAGAAACGGCGCGTGCAGTATTGACAGCTTATCCACGTTGACGGTGATGCCGTTGGTCAGCGCCATGATGATCGAGAAGATCATGGTCGTCGCGCCGACTACGGCGGTGCCGATCAGCACCGGCTTGGCGGTGGCCTTGAAGGTGTTGCCGGCGCCGTCGTTGGCCTCGAGCAGTTCCTTGGCGCGCTCGAATTCCACGTCGATGCCGAAATCCGCCTTCAATTCCTGCCGTATGTTCGGCACGTTCTCGATCAGTGAAAGCTCATAGATCGACTGCGCATTGTCGGTAACCGGTCCGTAGGAATCCACGGCGATCGTGACCGGGCCCATGGCCAGGAAGCCGAAGGCCACCAGGCCGAAGGCGAAAACCGGCGCGGCGATCATGATGTGCGCCAGGCCGGCCAGGCTCACCAGATAGCCGGCCGCCATCAGGATCACCATCACCAAACCCAGGTAATAAGCCGAAAAGTTGCCGGCCACGAATCCGGAGAGAATGTCGAGCGAGGCGCCGCCTTCGCGCGCCGAAGCCACCACCTCCTTGACGTGGCGCGACTCGGTCGAGGTGAAGACCTTGACCAGTTCGGGAATGACCGCGCCCGCCAGCGTCCCGCAACTGACGATGATCGAGAGCTTCCACCACAGCGTCGTGTCGCCGGCGATGTTGGGCAGCGTCAGCGCCGAGATCACGAAGGTCAGCGCGATCGAGACGATCGAGGTGATCCACACCAGCGAGGTCAGCGGCGCCTCGAAGTTCATGTGGTCGGCGGCGCCGTATTTGCCGCGCGCGATGGCGTCATTCAGGTAGTAGGCCACCACGCTCGACACCAGCATGACCACGCGCATCACGAAGATCCAGACCAGCAGCTGCACCTGCACCGCCGGGCTGCGCACGCCTAGCAGAATGAAGGCGATCAGCGCCACCCCGGTCACGCCGTAGGTCTCGAAGCCGTCGGCGCTCGGCCCCACCGAGTCGCCGGCGTTGTCGCCCGTGCAGTCGGCGATCACTCCCGGGTTGCGCGCGTCGTCCTCCTTGATGTGGAAGACAATCTTCATCAGGTCCGAGCCGATGTCGGCGATCTTGGTGAAAATGCCGCCGGCGATGCGCAGCGCCGCCGCCCCCAGCGACTCGCCAATGGCGAAGCCGATGAAGCAAGGGCCCGAGTAGCGCCCCGGAATGAACAGCAGGATGATCAGCATCATCAGCAGCTCGACGCTGATCAGCATCATGCCGATGCTCATGCCGGCATCGAGCGGAATCTGATAAAGCGGAAACGGCTTGCCGCGCAAGCCGGCGAAGGCGGTGCGCGAGTTGGCGAACGTGTTGACGCGAATGCCGAACCAGGCGACGCCGTAGCTGCCGCAGATGCCCAGGACGCTGAACAGCAGGATGATGATCACCGGCAGCGTGCCGAGCGGGTTCAGAACCCCGAAATAGATGACGATGATGGCGGCGATGAAGGCTTCGAGCAGGATCAGGAACTTGCCCTGATTGACCAGATACGTCTTGCAGGTCTCGTAGATCAGGTCCGAGACCTCGCGCATGGCGCGGTGCACGGGCAGGTTGCGTAGCCGGCGGTAGATCGACAAGCCGAAGAGCAGTCCGAAGAAGCAAAACAGAATGCCCCACAGCAGCAGGCTGTGGCCGTTCATGCCGAAGAAGTTCACTTGCGACAGATCGGGTACCCGCAGCGTCGCTTCGCCGCCGGTCTCGGGCGGCGCCGCTTGCGCCAGCGCCCCGAGCGCTCCACCCGCGACCAGAGCCGAAAGGACGCCGGCGCGCGGCAAACCGCGCCGCCACGCCCCGCTTGCCGAACAATCAATTGCCGATATTTTCATAGGAAATTCGCCCCCCGCCGGCGCACACCCGCCGCATCCCACCCCGCCGGCGCCGCCGGCCTGGTCGGTTCTAGAATATATGCTGCGCTGCGCTGCTCAAGCGGATTTGGGACCGTTGGGTCTGGACTCGGGTGCGCCCCATAAGGCGGGCGCGAAACCCTCTTTATAACATAGGAGCCGCGCGCCCGCCAAACCGCTCAGCGCTTGGCGCTCGCCGCCGACTCCGGCCAGCCCAAGTGCTTCGTCTCGCGGTAGGTATAGAGAATGCGGTGCACGACGGTGACGTTGCTCAACACGGCGATCACCCACAGGATCGCCGCCATGCGATTGAACAGGGCGCCGATGATCACTAGCACGATGCGTTCCGGCCGTTCCATGAACCCCACCTTGCATTTGGGAATGATGGCCTCGGCCCGCGCCCGCGCGTAGCTGACCATGACCGAGCCGGTCATCACCACCGCCACCAGTACCACGTAAAAGAAGCGGTTGATGCTGGCGTAATAGACCAGCAGGCCGAAGTAAAGCGCCAAGTCCGAGTAGCGGTCCACCACCGAATCGAAGAAGGCGCCGAAGTGGCTGGCGGTGTTGGTGGCGCGCGCCACCCGGCCGTCCACCATGTCGAAGATGCCGGCGGCGATGATCACTAGGCCGGCGATCCAAAACTTGCCGTAGCCGAACAGCACCGCCGCCACCACGTTGATGGCCAGGCCCAAAGCCGTAAGCAGATTGGGATCGATGCGGGCCAGCGCCAGCGACCGCACGATGCGGTCCAGCAATTTTTTGCAACCCAATCCGATGGCCTTGGTGTAGGTCACGCTTGCATCCGCGCGCCCCGGGGGCCCCTAGAGCGTCGCGCCGGCGTCGTCCAGATCGTAGATCGTGGTCAGCTGCCGGACCTCGAACTCCTTGGCGCCGCCGGGGGTCTGAATGTGCACCGTATCCCCGACTTGCTTGCCCAGCAAGCCCCGCCCGATGGGAGAAGAGGTCGAGATCAGGCCCTTATTGACGTCCGATTCCTCGCTGGTGACCAGCCGGTACTCGATCTCCTTGTCGCTCTCTAGATCGCGCACCCGCACCACCGAGCCGAAAGCGACGCGATCGCGAGGAATGTTGTTGAGATTCACCAGGCTCAGTTCCGCCAGGCGCTTCTTGAGCTGGCCCAAGCGGGCGCGCACGAACTCCTGCCGCTGCTTGGCCATGTGGTATTCGGCGTTCTCGCTCAGGTCGCCTAGCGCCACTGCCCGCTTCAATTCGGCCGGCAGTTCGACGCTCAACTCATGCTCGAGCTGCTGAATCTCGCTCTCCAGCTTGTCCTTGATCTTCACGCCGTTGATCCGAGCCGGCTGGCCCAGCGCCGATTATATCCCGGCCCCCGCCGGGGTGGGCGGGCCATTGCGCCGCCCGCCGGGCGAAGCGCCGCCGCGACGCGCGCAGATCTTCCTTGTTTACAAACGTGCGATTTGTCATAATGAGAGACGTAGCGATCGACTGTCCTTCCCGCTAAACAGGATTCCCCCATGAGTGTATGGATGTATCGGGTCGGGGATAAGGTCGTTTATCCCAATCATGGCGTCGGCGTGATCGAACAGATCAGCAGCCGCTTCATCGCCGGCGCCGCCCAGCAGTTCTACCTCCTGAAAATCGAAGCCAGCAACCTGCGGGTCATGGTGCCGATGAGGAACGTGGCCAACGTCGGCATGCGGCCGGTCGCGCGTGCGCACGACGTGACCCGCATCCTCGATTACTTGCAGGAGGGCGAATGTCGCAGCCCCGCGGACTGGAAGGGCCGCTTCAAGGAAAACTCCGACAAGATGCGCACCGGTTCGCTGCTGCAAGTGGCCGAAGTGCTCAAAAGCCTGCTGCAATTGCATCGCGTCAAGCCCCTGTCGTTCCGTGAAAAAAAGATGCTCGATCGCGCCGTGGCCCTGCTCCTCGACGAAGTCGCCACCGCCAAGGGCATCGATCCCGGGCAAGCGCTCCTGCTCTTGCAAAAAATTCTCGGCAAGGCGCATCTGCAATTGCCCGCTTCCGACACCGCCGACGCCTAGGCGCCGCGGTTTAGTTGGGGCGGTTTAGTTGGGATTGACCGCGGCGGGGGGCTTGTCGCCCTCGCGCGCCAGCAGCACCTGCACCGACGCCAATTGCTTGCGGGCGCGCGCCACTTCCGCTGCGTCGTAGTCGGCCGGCGCCGTCGTGCTCCAGTCCGCCAGCGCCTGCCGCCAACTGGCGGCCGCCGCGCGCAAGTTGCCGGCCAAGTAATACGCCTCCGCCAAATGGCCGAGAATCACCGGATCGTTGGGTTGCAGCCGCACCGCCGCTTGCAGGTTCGAGGTCGCTTGCGGCAGTTGCCGCAGCTTCACGTAAACCCAGCCCAGGCTGTCGAGATACGCGCCGTTGTCGTTTTCGGCGCTCACCGCTTGCCGCGTGTAGCTGAGCGCTTGCTGTAAATCCTTGCCTTGCTCGGCCAGCAAATAGCCCAGGTAATTCAGCGCCAGCGCATTTTTCGGATCGAGTTCCAGCGCGCGGCGCAAATGCCGCTCGGCCTCGCCGTACTTCTTCCGCCGGTCGGCGATGTCGCCCAGCAAGAACTCCGATACCGAGCGCTCGCCGTCGCTTCTGGCCAAGGCGGTGGCCGCGCCGATGGCGCGCTCGGCCCCCTTCCAATCGCGGGCCCGCTCGTCGATTTGCGCGATGGCCAGGTAGACCGGCCGATCGTCGGCCGTGCCTTTGAGCCAGGGCCGCATGCCCGCCAGTGCTTGCCGGCTCTGGCCGGTGTCGGCCAGCAGCAGCGCGTAGTTGACGGCCAGGCCGCGGTCGTTCGGATACTTTTTGACGCCGGCGGCGGCGGCCGCTACCGCGTGCGCAAAATCATGTTGCTGGCGGTAAGTCTCGGAAGTTTCAAGCACTCCCCGCGGCCCGTCGTCGCCGCCCAGGGCGTCCAGCTCGCGAAACGCGGCAATGGCCTGGCCGGCATGCCCGCTGCGCCGTTCCAGCACCCCCAGCCGCTCTAAAAAAAGCGACCGATTCGCCGCCTCTTCGCGCGAGTATTTGCCGTCGGGCCTCGCCGTGTCCGCCAGCAGCCCGCGCAGCGCGGCGGCGGCGGCGTCCGTCTTGCCCTCCGCCTCGTAAACGTCGGCGGAAAAATACGCTACTTCCACGTTGTCCGGCGCCAGTTGCTTGGCCTGCGCCAGGTCCTTCTCCGCGTCGGGCAGCCGCCCCAGTCGGCGATCGATCGCGGCCAGGCGCAGCCACGCCTCCAGGTCGCGGGCGTCACTGCCGACGACCCATTCATATTGTTCCCGCGATTCGGCCAGATCGCCGGCGAAATAAAGGCTCCGCGCCCAGCCGCGATGGTAGTCCAGCTCGCCCGGGTCGAGCAGCACCGCTTGCTGATAGGCGCCGGCCGCGTCCCGAAAACGCCGCGCGTGCTCGAAAGCCTGCCCCATGGCGGCATCGAGCGGCGCCGAGCGGTCGCCCGCCGGCACCGAAGCGAATGCCTCTTGCGCCGCCTGTAATTTGCCTTGTTGGCTATAGAGCATGACCAAGTTGGCGACCGCCTCCGGCGCGTCCTTGGTCAAGCGCCGCACGGTTTGCAGCTCGGCCTCGGCGGCGTCCAGCTTGCCGGTGCTCCGGTACAGGCGGCCGAGCGTCAAGTGCACGTCCGGGTCGTCGGGCCGAAGCCGCGCCAAGCTCTGGAACTCGGTTAGGGCCAATTGCGCCATCTGCGAGCTCTGGCTGTCGCTGCCGTCGCCGAGCAGACGCAAGTAAATCTCGCCCAGCAGTTCGTGCGCCTCGAAATTGTTCGGGTGCTCGCGAACCGCGCTTTGCGCCAAGCGAATCGCGTCGCCGGTTTGCCCGACGCGAAACAAGAGCGCCGCCAGTTGTACCGGCAAGTAAGCCGAACCGGGATCGGCGTGCATCGCGTCGCGGTACTGCTCGAGCGCCTGCGCGATCAAGTCGCCCCGTCCCGCGTATTCGGCCTCGTGCTGATAATGCCGGGCCAGCATGAAGTGGTAATACGCGGCGGCGGCGTCGGCATGCGCCGGCGCGCTCGCTTGCGCCCAGCCGGTGCCGGCCAAGGCCAAGAGCAGCGGCCAAATCCAGGCCGTGATCGTCCCCCCGGCTGGCTGACAATGGCGTCGCATGAAGCCTACCTTTCGCGGCAATCGGGAGAGGATCCGAGACGATCCGCCGCGCCCAACCGCGTTCTAGGGCGTTTTCCCGGCCCCTGCCGCCCCGCCGATGCTTTTAGCCTACACCGTCCCCGCGCCATAACCGGTGGCCTTTCGCGGCAACTTGGAGAGACCGTGAGCGAAGCGTCTCCCCCGCCCAGGTGTGGCGCTCAGCCAAGAATAGCCAGGCGCGGCCAAATTGCCAACGCGGCCGCCGCGCCGGCTATGATCCAGACCAACGTCTCGCCCAAAAATGCCTGCTCCCAGCGCGTCCGAGTCGCGCTAGCCGGCCAGCCTGGCCGCCTGCGCGGCCACAATCGCGGCACGGCGGCGCGGTAGGCCCGAAACGGTTCCCTTTGATCGCGTCCCAGCCCGATTTCCTCGCGCGCCGTCAATCGGGCATAGAACACAAACAGTCCCGCGACCAAGACCAGGAAACCGATCCGACTGGCCAGCAGCCCACAAGCCGCGCCCAACATGAGGCCGCCCAAATAAAGCGGATTGCGCGTGAACCGGTAGGGACCGTCGCTCACCAGTCGCTCGCTCCGGAGGCGCCTATCGTGCACCACCTGACTGCCCATGTATGCTGCGCCCCAGGTGCGCAGCGCCGCCGCCGCCAACGCCAATAGCGCCGCCGCCGCCAAGACTGCCCGCCAGCCAAGGTATGCCGCCCGACCCTGCATGCCCCCGGTGAGCGCCGCCGCCAGCCAGCGCGCCGTCTGCTGGTGGTCGTAGCGGTAGGCGCTGAAGCCCAGGCAATAGATCAAGGCGATGATCCAGAATCGGTAGCGAAACTCGAAGTTCGTGGCCTGCACGCAACCCGCCTCGCCCTTATGCTAGCGATTCAGCGCGCAGTTGCGCGCCGCGGTGGCAGAACGGCGCGATCGCCGCGCCATCCATCTGGCGGCGCTCGCTACAATGAGAGGATATGACCGGCTCTGAGGTGCGGCGCCGTTTCCTGGACTTTTTCCACGCGCGCGGCCACAAGATCGTCCCGTCGTCGTCGCTCGTGCCGGCGCACGACCCCACGCTGCTGTTCACCAATGCCGGCATGAACCAGTTCAAGGACGTCTTCCTGGGCCTGGAAAAGCGCGACTACGCGCGCGCCACCACCGCGCAAAAATGCGTCCGCGCCGGCGGCAAGCACAACGATCTCGATCAGGTGGGTTTCACCAACCGCCATCACACGTTTTTCGAGATGCTGGGCAACTTTTCCTTCGGCGATTATTTCAAGGATGAAGCCATCGCCTATGCCTGGGAATTGGTCACCTCGCCCGCCGGCTACGGCCTCGATCCCGCCCGCCTCTACGCCACCGTCTTTCGCGAGGACGATCAAGCCTACGGAATCTGGCGCGAGCGCATCCGCCTCGCCGAAAGCCGCGTCTTTCGCCTCGACGAAAAGGATAACTTTTGGGCCATGGGCGAAACCGGGCCCTGCGGCCCCTGCTCGGAGATCCACTTCGACCTCGGCCCGGCGGCGAGCGAAGCCGGACACGCCGACTGTCGCTTTCCTTGCGACTGCGGCCGCTACGTCGAGATCTGGAACTTGGTCTTCATGCAATTCGAGCGCGACGGCAGTGGCAAAATGACCCCGCTGCCTCGCCCCTCGATCGACACCGGCGCCGGCTTGGAGCGGCTGGCGGCGGTCCTGCAAGGCAAGCTGTCGAATTTCGAGACCGATCTCTTTCAGCCGCTCATCGCCCAGATCGGCGCCTGGGCCGGCACCAGCTACGGCGCGAGCGAGCGCGGCGACGTTTCGCTGCGCATCGTCGCCGATCACGGTCGCGCCGTGACCTTTCTCGTGCATGACGGCGTGATGCCGGCCAACGACGGCCGCGGCTACGTGCTGCGCAAGATCCTGCGCCGCGGCATTCGTCACGGCAAGATCCTGGGCATCGAGGGCCCGTTTTTGTGCCGCCTGCCGGAGCTGGTCGCCGCCGAAATGCGCGACGCCTACCCCGAGCTCGCCGCTTCCGCGCCCCGTGTCTCCGCCATCGTCCGCGCCGAGGAAGAGCGCTTCGCGCGCACCCTGGCGCTGGCCTTGAAGGAACTCGACAAGAGCCCGCTTACCCTGCCCGGCGGCGGCATGGTCGATCTCGCCGCCGCCACCGCCGCCACCCAAACCATGCGCGAGCATCAGCAAGGCGGGCAGAAGCCGATCCTGGCCGGCGAACGCATGTTCAAGCTCTACGACACCTTCGGCCTGCCGCTCGATTTATTGCACGAGATCGCCGCCGAGCGCGGCTTCGCGCTCGACGAGGCCGGCTTTCACCAGGAGATGGAAGCGCAGCGCAAGCGCGCCCGCGCCAGTTGGAAAGGCGGCGAGAAGGCCAGCGCCAGCCCGCTCTGGCAGGAGCTGCGCGCCACGGCGCCGACCCGCTTCGATGGCTACGAGGCCACTTTCAGCCGCGACTGCGAAATTCGCGCCCTGATCCGCGACGGCCGGCGTGTCGAGGCGCTGGCCGCCGGCGAGGAGGGCGAAGGCGTGCTCGATCACACTCCCTTCTACGCCGCCAGCGGCGGTCAGGTCGGGGACCGTGGCCAGTGGATCGGCCCGGAAGGCGAACTCGCCGAAGTGCTCGATACCTATGCGCCGGTGGCCGGCCTGATCGTGCATCGCTTGCGCGCCCGCCAGCCTCTGCGCGTCGGTCAGCGCGTCGAAGCCGCCGTGGACGCCGAGCGTCGCGACGCCACCCGCCGCAATCACACCGCCACCCACCTCCTTCATGCCGCGTTGCGGCAGGTGCTCGGCCCCCACGTCAAGCAAGCCGGCTCCGTGGTCGAACCGGGGCGGCTGCGCTTCGATTTCTCCCACTACGCCCCGCTCGCCGCGGACGAGGTGGAGGAAGTCGAGCGCTTGGTCAACGAAGAGATCCTGAAAAACGTGGAAGTCACCACCGAGATCCTGCCTCTCGAGCAGGCCCTGGAATCCGGCGCCATGGCCTTGTTTGGCGAGAAATATCAAGACCGCGTGCGGGTGGTGAGCGTGCCCGGCTTTAGCAAGGAGCTTTGCGGCGGCACGCACGCGCGCCGCACCGGCGACATTGGCCTGTTCCACATCGCCGAAGAGGGCTCGATCGCCGCCGGCGTGCGCCGCATCGAGGCGCTAACCGGCGAAGGCGCCTGGCGTCAGGCGCGCGAAGCCGAGGAGCGGGTGCGCCAGCTGGCCCGCTTGCTGCGCGCCGGCGAGCCGGAGCTGGTCGCGACGGTCGAGCGATTGCTCGAGCAGCAGCGCAAGCTGCAGCGCGACCTCGACGCCCTAAAACTGCGGGCCGCGCAGCAGGGGGGCGGCGGCGGCGCCCGCCGTACTCGCGAGGTGGCCGGCATCAGGGTCATGACCACCCGCGCCGACGCCCTCGACCGCCCGCAGTTGCGCAATCTGATGGACGAGCTGCGCCGCCAGCTCGGCAGCGGCGTGGTGGCGCTCGGCTCGGCGCAGGATGGCAAGGTCGCCGTTCTCGTCGCCGTCACCGCCGACCTGACCTCCCGCCTCTCCGCCGGCCGCATCATCCAGGCCTTGCCCGGCGTCTCCGGCGGCGGCCGCGCCGACCTCGCCGAGGCCGGCGGCAAGGATCCCGCCGCGCTCGACTCCTTGCTCGAGCAAGTCCCCGCCGCCATCGCTCGCCTGCTCGCGCCCGAGAAAGCGTGATTTAGCCCGGGCGCGATTCACAGCGCCAAGCGCAGGCCCAGCGTCGCCAGTCCCAACAAGATCAATCCCACCGAGGCCACGGTCAAGCTGCGCGTCAACGGCCGCTGGCGGGTCTGCTGATAGATCAGCGGCAAGTTGATCAGCGCGCTGGCCACCGACGAGAAGACCGTCGCCACGCCGGCCAGCTGCGCCGAAATGCTGCCGTGGGCGGCCAGAATCGCCGCCGCCGCCACCGTGCTGGCGCTGCTGACCAGGCCGCCGACCACGCTGACGGCCAAGAACCCGCCGCTGCCTAGGTAGCGCTGTGCCAGCGTGCCGGCGATCTCGATGGCGAGAAAAAATCCGCCGAAGGCCAGCACCCGCTTCAGCGAAATCGGCGAGGCCAGCTTCAGATCGGTCACGCGCGGAAAGCCGCGCCGGTGCGAGCGCCACGCCAGCAGCGCCGCCAAGCCGGCCATGAGCGCCATCGGCCACCAGGCGGTGGCCACGGCGGGCGGGGCGAAGATGGCCAAAATCGCCAGATTGCGCGAGAACATCGCCACCACGGTCAGCAAAATCGCCGCCACCGCCATCGGCAATAGCGCCTCGCCGGCCGCCACCAGCTCGCGCGACAACTCGGCGACGGTCGCGGTGCTGTTCACCAGCCCGCCCAGCGCGGCGGCGTAATACATGCCGCGCGCCCCGTACAGGCGCAGCAAGACGTAGTTGACGAAGCCGATGCCGGCAACCACGATGACCGTGATCCAGACGTCGCGTGGATCGATCAGCCGCCAAGGGTCCACGTAGCGCGCCGGCAACAGCGGATACACGACGAACGTGATCAGCCCCAGCAGCACGGCGGCGCGAATTTCCTCGTGCAGCAGGCCGCCGGCGAAGCGCGCAAGCTCCGTTTTCCACGCCAGCAGCGCGGTGACTACGATGGCCACCGCCACCGGCGCGATCAAGTGTCCCTGTCCGAAGAGCACGCCCAGCGCGTAGGTCACCAGCAGGGCCACCGACGTGGTGATTTCCAAGGCACTGCGGACCAGGAGTTCGCGGGCGTTGACCGCCGCCACCACCACGAAGATGCCGATCAAGCCGACCAGCGCGAAGTCCGTGCCCAGCAGCCAGCAGACCGCCCCCAGCAGCGCGGTCAGGGCGAAGGTGCGAACCCCCACGTCCTTGCGCGCCCATTCGCGCTCCAAGCCGATCAACAGCCCCACGCCCAAGGCCAACCCAAGGCGGACGGCGACGGCGGTGAGCGGCAAACTCCCCATCACGGCAGGTTATCGCCGCCAGCCGACAGCGGCAATCAGCCGCGTACGTGAACGGTTACCGTATCGAAGGACAGCAGCACCTGGCCGCTGGTAGGTTCGCCCAAGACGGTTGCGGGGCGGAAGACGCTCATCAGAAGGGCGTTGTTGAGTCGCGAGATCAGATCCGCATCGTGCGGACCGGCGAGGACCCGATAGCCATCCACGCGTCCCAGGCTATCCACGTCGGCCTCGATCAGCAGCGGCTGAGCGACAACCAGCGGCTCCGGATTGAGCAGCTGCGGCGGCGAGGAGAGCGGCAGCGGCACGTCCGCCACCGCCGCGGCGGTCAAGGCCGAGTGCCCCATCGGTCCGAACATGAGCGCGAAAATACAGACGGCGCCCATTACGCCCGCCAGCACCGGCACCGCCATGGCCCGGCACCAGGCCTGAAACCGCATCTCCCAATACTCGATCTGCTGGTGGCGCCCCGCATGGTGCGAAGCCGCCACTCGCAACCGCAGCGCCATATTGCGCGGCGGCGGCGGCGCCGGCAGGCGGTGCAATTCGGCGCTGACGGCCGCCATCTCCCGCATCCGCGTCGCGCAGCCGTCGCATTCCTGCAAGTGGCGCATCACTTCGCAGCGGCGCGCGGTCGTCAACTCCCCATCGAGGTACGGCGAAAGATCGGCTTCCAGGCTGGCACAGGCGCTCATGATTCCCATTCTTCTCGTACAGGACGAGAGAGGCGAACGTTTCCGCGCATCGGAGTGGCTGCCGCCTGCTCGGCCGGCAACCGGCGCAAACCCAACTCGCGGCAAAGCTCGGAATCGGCCAGCAGACGCTGGCGCAATAGTTCGCGCCCGCGCAACAGGCGCGATTTGACGGTGCCGACGCGCACGCCCAAAATTTCCGCGATGTCTCCGTAGCCGAAGTTTTCCATCTCGCGCAGCAATACCACCGCGCGGTAGGGATCCGGCAAGGCATCCAGCGCTAGCGCCAGCCGCTGCCGTGCTTCGGCGCGCATCGCCTGCTGCAAGGGCGAGTCCGCGGGATCGGAGAGCCGCTCGGCCAGCGTATAGCCGCCTTCCTCCGTGGCTGGCTGGTCGAGCGAAGTCTCATGCCGCTTGTGCCGCCGCCACCAGCGGCGGTGATTGCTGGTCTCGTGTACCGCGATCCGGTACACCCAGGTTTTCAGGCTGCTCTTGCCCTCGAAATCCTTGGCGGCGCGGAAAACCTTGAGGAAGACCTCTTGCAGGGCGTCGGCGGCGTCGGCGCCGTCGCCCAACATGCGGAAGAGCAGATGGTAAAGCGGCTGGTGATAGACGGCGATCAAATAGTTGAACGCCTCGACCGAACCGGCGCGCAACTCACAAACCAGCCCTTCTTCGCTGCTGTGCCAAGGGACGTTAGCGGTAAACTCGGCGGTGGATTCAGGGGCGCTCATCTATCCCCACTGTACCGCAGACCGGCTGCAATGGCCGCGTGCGGAATCGGCCATTGCTACTGACCCCGCCCTGGCCGGAAATGTTCCCATTCCCCCGAGCCGCTGGCTTACAATGGAGGCCGGGGGGTTACAAGTGGGCCATAAAGACCATCCGGGCCTAAGACCCTGGCCGACCCATTTTTGCTGGCTGGGCATGGCTTTAGCGCTCGTTTTCGCCGTTGCCGGCTGGGCTCAGGCGCCAGCCGCCAGCGAACACGCCAGCCATCATTCCACGGCGCCGTCCGAGCCGCCCGTCGTCCATGATGGCAATAGCCCGGCCTATCACGCCCGCCCGCCGCGGGGCCCTCTGCCCGCCACTCTCTCGCCCGAGCAGTTCACCGACCCCCGTGTCCAGAACGCCTACGCGATGGCCGCGAAGGTCAAGCGCGTGCTTTATCAGGAACCCTGCTATTGCTACTGCGACAAGGGTTACGGGCATCACAGCCTGCTCGACTGCTATGTTGGCAATCACGCCGCCGAATGCGAGGTTTGCTTGATGGAGGGCATCTACGCCTACCAGCAGACCCAAAAGGGCAAAACGCCCGGCCAGATTCGCGCCGCCATTAAGCGCGGAGAATGGAAGAGCGTGAACCTGAACGACTACCTCGCCTCCCGCGCCTACTAGCGCGCCACCTGCCCGCGCCAGCGGCTGCCGGGTGGCTGGTGTGCTCGCCGCGACGTGTACAGAGACGTGCACGATCCGGCCCGAGCGACCGCTACTGCCGCCGAGTCGCCGCCCGGCCCCCAAAAACAACATTTGAGCGCGGCGAGAGGCAAGCAGAGCGAGGCGGAGGGCAGCCGGGCGGCGCAGCGTACACGGAAGCGCAGCGCAGCGGAGCGCCAAGTGATGCCTCGCGTGAGCAAGCCCGGCTGCCAGACAACGAAGCCCTGCGCCGCCTATCGC
>JBOGKX010000164.1:0-19648 GCA_050746125.1 Terriglobales bacterium
CTACCGATCGGCGATCCGCAGGAGATACACACATGACGCACCCCGAATTCATCGTCGCGGCCTACGCTCAAGCCCAGGCTTCGGGGCACATTTGGCCGGCGTTTGCGGCTTGCGAGGCGGCTGAAGAATCTGCGTTCGGCGAGTCCCAGCTAGCAATTCGTGCCAACAATCTTTTTGGACTGAAGGCCGGCCGATTCACCCATGATCTGCCAACCATCGCCATGCCGACGCATGAATGGGTTGACGGCCGGCTGATCCCGACGACTGCGATTTGGCCGAGGTTCGATTCTTGGGCACAGGCGTTCGACGTCCGTATGGAAGTGTTGCGCGGCCTGGCACCTGAGTTCGAGCACTACGCCGCTGCTCTGGCTGCAACCGATGGCCCGACCTACGTGCGCGAAGTGTCGAAGACGTGGAGTACGGATCCCAATCGCGCGGCCAACGTGCTGGCGATCCACTCGGAATTTGCCGGCTGCTTTGTGGAGGCCGCGGCCGCCGCGCAATAAATATATGACTGGCAATCCTATAATTCATGCGCTCTGCGGAATGCTCGACGAGGTCGCAGCCTGCACCCCCGAGGCCTACTCCATCGCCGGGCGCATCGCAGATTGTCTTGGCACTCCGCCGCCCAACCCGCCCGCACCTCTGACCGACGCTGAATGGCAGGCAGCGACCCGTGCCGAGCCGCGCCTCCGCGCAACTGACCCCGAAGCCGCCGACGCGCTCGTGCAGTACGTCGTCGATGCGGTTCTCGACCAGGCGTATTACCAGGTAGTCGAGCCCGCGTTCGAGAGGTTCTTGGCTGTGCTTGATCAGCCAGCCGCCGACCTCCCGCAAGTCATTGATCCGTAATCGCTTAGCTGCACTTGAGATGCAGTTTGCAAGTTTCGATCACAGTTTTCGAACTACGGGGTCCTAGGGTGTAGGCCGAGTCGATCAGGCAGTTTTTGGGGTCGCTGCGGCCGGGAGTATTACGCAGGCAGAGGCCAGTAGAGAGATGGCTTCGGAGAGAGAGAGAGAGAAATGAAACCACATCCGGATATCCTGCTCTGTACGATTGAGGTCAGCCGCGCCGCGCACCGCGAGAGGGACGACGCCGAGCATTGCTATACGATCGCGCATAGTTGCCCCCGCCAGTACCGTACACAACAATTCGCGAACGCCTCGCTTCACTCGCGGCGCAAAAACGAGTATTACGCTCTAAAAGATCGGGGCATCATCCATCTGCACCGAGCCGGCGTACTTCGCTACGCTGGCGCCTCGCCGCAAGGGCTAGCCATCTACGAGTATGGCGACGGAGGCCTACAGTGTCTGCACTCGACACTCCACCCGGTGGGCGCAGAGCGGATTCCTGTCGCCGGGCATCCCGAAATCCTTCAAGTCCCCGCGAAAGATAAAGTCCGCGGCGTCAGCTTGAAGCGTATTCTGCTCACGCTCGGCGCGCTACCGAGCAGCACCGAGGGTTACGAGCGCTCATCGTCGCC
This sequence comes from Terriglobales bacterium, assembly GCA_050746125.1. Lineage (GTDB taxonomy): Bacteria > Acidobacteriota > Terriglobia > Terriglobales > SCQP01 > JAJPKR01. Next base: position 1,485 of record JBOGKX010000164.1, read on the forward strand.
ATCCATGAAGGCGGAGCGCCCGCCGGTCGTCTGCTATGAATGCGGCGGCGAAGGGCATATCGCGCGCGACTGCCCCGAAGGCGAAGAGGTGCTCTATGACTCCGCAGACGACGATCCGCCTGAGCACATCCGTAAGGAGATGTGCGGCTGGTAGCCCGCCGCGCGAGGGCCGCGCACACAGTATTGAGTTTCGGTTGGGGCTCCTCTCTCCCCTGCCGGCCGCCACGCGTCGGCCACGCGTCCCGCCCCGCGCTCGGTTGATCCCCGGGCGGCGGGGCTTTTTGATGCCCCCGAAAAGCGAAAATAAAGCGAAAATCCATGACACGGCTTTGCTCGTCCGCGACACGGTTTCGCGTTTCCGGCACTGTGCAGGGTTGCGCAAGGTACCGCAACGGTTACGTGCCGATTTTGGCACCCATCCCGCATGTCATTGTTTCCAAAGCTAAATACATGGCACGTAACGACTTGGTAACACGTATCGTAAAGTACAAAAAAACAGGTTGACTTTATCGGAAGGAATGCGCGAGTAGGCGCAGGCGTTGCGGAACTGCTGCCAGTTTTGCGCCTGGTCCATGCGCAGGCTGGCCAGATAGGGAGCGGCGCCGGTCTGCATCCAGGCGGCGCGGACGGCGTAAGCCACATGGTGCGCCGGGTCCTCGTAGACGACCGGGCCGTGGCGCGTGTATTTCAGGTCCACCGTCACCGCCGCTTGGCCTTTGACCGGAATCGTCGTACTAATGACGCGCATCGTCTCCCAGCCGCCTCGATACCAGTATTGGAGCGGGTTGCCGGGGTTGGTCTTGTAAACGTAGAGGTCTTCTTCGTCGCCGCCGAAGATCGTCAGTCCCCAAGCGCCGTACTGATTGTGGCCGATCGATACTCCGGGCAGCGCCGGCTCGCCGCCCCCGATCACGTCCCAGCCCGGCGCGACGAGGTGAACCCAGTAGCGCAGCGACGGCGCCTCCTGCACGCGGTGCGGATCGTTGGCCATGAGCGGAAAACCCGTCGGCGTCATCCGTCCGCTCACCACCCAGTTGTTGCTGCCGATCGTCTGCCGCCGCGCGCCGAGATCGACGATGGTGGGGGCGGTTGTCCATTGCGACCAGCGGTCGAGGTCGGCGAGGGCGCCGGCCGCCGCGCCGCCGCGATAATCGGCGGCAAGCTCGCCGGCGGTGAAGCGGATCGGCGTGCGAAAGGCGTCGTAGAGGGCGAGGATGCGCTCGCTCAGCAGCGATGCGTCGATGGCGGGATCCATTTTCAGGTCGGGGCCGGCAGGCTGGAAAGATTCGAGGTCTTTCACCTTGGCCGCGCCGATCGCCCGCACGGCGAGGGCGATATTCAGCTCCTGGCGCACGTTGCCGAGCAAGCCGTTGAAGCGCGACACCACGTCGGCCGGCTTCCAAGGCTGGGGCGCGATGCCGAGCATCTTGAACTCCGGCGACAGCAGCTCGGGGTGCCGCCGGGTGCGCGCGATGTAAGCGTTGATGCCCTCCACGAAGGCGGTGACGATGGCGCGGCCGTGGGGATGGTACCAGCTCAGCTCTTGGTCGAGATTGCCGCGGAATTGGAACAGGCGCGTGCCGATGTCGCGGTTCAACTCTCGCGGGCCGAGGATTTCCGCCACCGTGCCGGTGGCTTGGCGGCGCCAAATCTCCAACTGGAAGAGGCGGTCGCGGGCCACGTTGTAGCCCTGCGCGAAGAAAAGGTCGTGCTCGTTTTGCGCGTAGATGTGCGCGATTCCCCAGCGATCCACGCGAATCGTGACCGGCTGCTCGAGGCCGGCCAGGGCCAGCGTCTCCGTGCTCGGCGCGGGCGGCACTTGGCGCGCGGCGGCGGCAAGTGACAGGGCCGCCAAACACGGCAGGAAAACTACGGCACATAGTCGTTTCATCATCGGCGCTGGCCATAGTACACCCCCGCCGCCGCCGCGGCGCGCGCGGCGCTTGTGCCCCCCGATGGCTGCCGCTACCCTGCTGACATGCACGACCTGCTCTATGCTGCGCGCAGCCTGGCGAAGAGCCCCGCCCTCACCGCGGTGGCCGTGCTGACACTGGCGCTCGGCATCGGCGCGAATGCCACGGTTTTCTCGATCCTCGATCCGCTGCTGCTGCGCACGCTGCCGGTGCACGAGCCCGGCAGGCTTGTTTTCGTCGGCAGCGCCGGCCTGCTCCGCCCCGACTACGACACGGCCAAACTCTCCGAGCTGGCGGCCTACCGCCGCTACCGCGACGAAAATCGCGTCTTCTCCGGCATGTTTGCGTTCGCTCCGGCCGAGCAGCTGAGCGTGGCGCGAGGGGGCGAGCCAATCCCCGCCACTGGCGAGCAAGTCACCACCGACTACTTTGCGGTCCTCGGCGTCCGGCCCTTCGCCGGGCGCCTCTTCGCGCCGGCAGACGGCGCCGGAGCCATCGCCGGCCCCGTCGCGGTTTTGAGCTATCGCTTCTGGCGGCGCGCATTTCACTCGAATACCGCGGCGATCGGGCAGACAATCGCGGTCGAGAGCGCCCCGGAAGCTTATCCGCCACTGCCGCGCCGCGCTTACCGGGTCGTCGGCATCGCGCCGCCCGGCTTTTTTGGCGTAGAGGTTGGCCGGGACCCCGATCTCTACCTGCCTATCGCCCGGCAGGCCGCCTCGCCCGATTGGATAACGATTCTCGGCCGGCTCGAGCCGCGAATCACTTTCGCGCAGGCCCGCGCCAGCCTCGAGCCGATTTTCGAGGTTTCGGTGGCCCATTCCACGCTGCCGGCAATCGAAAAGCGCCAGGTGATGGAGCACCTAGTGGTCGAATCTGCGGCGCGCGGGCTTTCCCCGCTGCGCGGCCGGGTCGCGCTCGGCATCGAGATCGCCATGGGCGTGGTAGCGCTGCTGCTGCTCATCGCCTGCGCCAACGTGGCGAACCTTTTGCTGGCGCGCGGCGCTGCCCGTGCGCGCGAGCAAGCGATTCGCGCCGCGCTGGGTGCGGGAGCCTGGCAACAGGTTCGGCACGCACTGGCCGAGACGTCGCTGCTTGCCGCGGGGGGCGGCGCTGCCGGCGTGCTGGCCGCCGCCTGGTGCGGCAAGCTTCTCGCCGTGGCGCTTTCTACGCGGCAGCTTCCGGTCGCGCTCGATGTCCGACTCGACGCGCAGGTCTTCGCCTTTTGCGCCGCCATACTGGCGGGCGCGGTATTGCTGTGCGCCCTCGCGCCCGCCCTCTCGGCCGCTCGCGCCGATCCCGTCCGAGACTTGAAAGCGGCCGGCGAAGCTGGCGCCGGGCCGCGCTCGCGCTGGGGCCGCCTGCTGCTCGCCGCGCAAGCGGCGACCGCGGTGATCGTGCTGATAGGCGCTGGGCTGCTGCTGCGCAGTCTCGCCAATTTGGAGAGCCGGCCCGCCGGCTTCGATGCCAATCACGTCTTGGCCGTCCGCCTGGCGGGCAAGCCATCCAGCCCGCAGTTTTTCGACCACCTGCGCCAACGCGTGGCGGCGCTGCCCGGCGTCCACGCCGCCAGCTACTCGGCCCTGCTGCCGCTCGGAGAGCACGAGCTCGGCATCAATCTAAAGGCGGGCGGCTCCGCGGGGCAGCCCGCGGCCCGTGCGCATGCCTTCTTCGATGTCGTCGCGCCCGGCTACCTGCAAGCCATGGGCATTCCCCTGCTCCGCGGCCGCGGCTTCGTCGCCGCCGACGCCGCCGCCCAGCCGACCCGCGTCGCCATCGTCAACCGCGCCCTGGCGGAGCATTATTTCCCCGGTCGTAACTCGGTTGGCGACTCGTTCACGCTGGCCGAGAGCGGGCGCCAGTTGCGCATCGTCGGCGTCGCCGCGAGCTCGATTTACAACGACGTGCGCGAGGACGGTACGGACTTCTTCTATTTGCCCTACCCAGCCGCCGCCCGCCCCGCCTGGCTGCTCGTGCACGCGGCCGGCGAACCATCGTCGCTGGCGGAGCCGATCCGAGCCGCGATTCGCGCCCTCGACCCCAATGTTTCGGCTAGCGAGGCGATCACCTTGCGCCGGCAGCTCGACGATTCGCTGCGCCAGGACCGCTTGGTCGCCGTGCTCTGCGGAGTATTCGCGCTGCTGGCGCTGGCGCTGGCCTGCGCCGGAATCTACGGGCTGCTCTCGTTTCAGGTCGCCCGCCGTACGAAGGAATTCGGCATTCGCATCGCGCTCGGCGCCCGCCGCCGCGACATTTTCGGCGCGGTTCTCGGCCCCGTCATGGGCGTGCTAGCCGCCGCCGCGGCCGTCGGCATCGCCGTCTCGATCGCGCTCACGCGCCTGCTGGCCCATCTGCTCTTCGGCGTCCGCCCCGTCGACCTGCCGACCTACGCCGCCGTGGTCGTCATGATCTTTGCCGTCGCGCTGGCGGCCGGCTGCGCCCCGGCGCGGCGCGCCCTTCGCTCGGATCCCCTGCGGGCGCTGCGGGCCGAATAGCGCCGCGCCCGCCGCGCCGGACACGGCGCCTTCCCGCGCTGCGAGCGCTGCTTGACTCTGGAGCATGCTCCAGACTGTATGCTGGGGCCATGGGATCGGCCGCCATGCAGATTGGCGAGGCGGCGCGCCGCGCGGCCCTCAGCGTGGACGCGATTCGCTTCTACGAGCGCTGCCGCTTGCTGCCGCCGCCGCCGCGCTCGCCGGCCCGCTATCGTCTCTTCAGCGGCGCCGACGTCGAGAGGCTGCGCTTCATCCGCCGCGCCCAGGCCATGGGCTTCAGCCTGCGCGAGATTCGCCAACTCGCGGAGCTGCGCGCCGGCGCCGGCGACAACTGCGCCGCGGTGCGCGACTTGCTCGGCGCCAAGCTGGCGGACGTGCGCGCGCGGCGGCGGCAACTTCAAAGCCTGGAGCGCGAGCTGGCCGCCGCGCTCGGCCGCTGCCGGCGCGAACTGCGCCGTCGCCCCAGCCCGACCGCCTGCCCGGTCTTGGCGCGCGCGAGGGGCAAGGCATGAGGATCGAAGTGCTCTCCGTGCCCGACTGCCCACACCATGTCGCCGCCTTGGCACGCGTCCGACAGGCGCTGGCGAGCTTGGCGCTCGCGGCTCAGGTCGAGGAGCGCTGGGTCCGCAGCGGCGAGGAAGCGCGTGCGCTCGGATTTACGGGCTCGCCCACGGTACGTATCGATGGACGCGACGTCGAGCCCGCCTCCACGCCGCCCTCGCTCGCCTGCCGGCTTTATGCGGGCGGCGATTTCCTGCCGGCGTTGGCGACGTTGCGGGCGGCGCTGGCCGAGGCGGCCGCGGCGCGCAGGAATCCATCGTGAGCGCCACGGAGAAAGCCACCCCCATCGCGGCCGTGCTGGCGGCCTTGGCGACGTTGAGTTGCTGCCTGCCGCTCGGCTTCGTCGGCGCCGCCGGCCTGGCCGGAGCGAGCATCTGGGCCGGACCGCTGCGCTGGTGGCTGGTGGGCGGCGCGCTGGCATTGCTCGCGCTCGGGTTCGCGCAGCTCTACGGACGTCGCGCCTGCCGCCGCAGCCGATCGAGTGTCGCCGTGTTCTGGATCGCCACCGTGCTGGTCTTGGCGCTGGTGTTGTTTCCGCAGTTGGTCGCGAGCTGGCTGGCGCGCTAAAGGAACCAACCATGAAATTCCGCATCGCCATCGTCGTGGTCGTCGTGGGGTTCGCCGCCTGGGCGGGTTGGACTCAGTGGGGTCCGCGCCGCACTCCCACCGGCCAGGCGCCGATGACCGTATTGAAACCGGCCGCGCTGCCGGGCTTCGAGGCCCGCTTCAACGCCCAGCCGCAAGACGCGCGCGTGCTGCTTTTGCTTTCCCCCACTTGACCGATTTGCTTGCGGGGGTCCTCCGCAATCGAACGCCTGCTGCGCGCCACGCCCGCGCCCAAACTTCAAGTCTTCGTGGTCTGGGAGCCGATCCTGCCGACCGACTGGTTCACCCCCACGAGCGGCACGCTGGCGCGCATTTCCGATCCGCGCGCGGTGCAGTTTTGGGATCACGACCACGTCGTCTCACGCGTGTTAAGCGCTGCCCTGCCTGCCGGCCAGCCGAATTGCTGCCGGCACGGCGGCGCGCTTTGGGACGACATCGTCTTATTTCCCGCCGGCCGCCGCTTGGGCGTCGCCTCGCCGTCTTGGATCAGCGGCCCGATCGTCGATTCCACCGCCACCCTCCGCCAGCAGCTCGCCGCTCTCGCCCCCTAGCGCGCTCGCGCGGCCTCCGCGCCACGAAGCGTGAGCCGCGAGCCGGCGCGCGGCGCCGCCCCAGCCGGCAAGCCCGGGCGGCGGGGCATGAGATTATGGGGGTTTATTATTTGCGCCGCGATGAGCGAAAAAGACTACCGTCCGCTCGAAATCGAGCCGCGCTGGGCGCGGCAGTGGGAAGAGCGCTGGCCTTTCGCCGCCCTGCCTACCGGGCGGCCGAAATATTACGTACTGGAGATGCTGCCCTACCCGAGCGGCACTCTGCACATGGGGCACGTGCGCAATTACGCCATCGGCGACGCGCTGGCGCGCTTTTTTTGGATGCGCGGCTACGACGTGCTGCACCCGATGGGCTGGGATTCTTTTGGACTGCCGGCCGAGAACGCCGCCATCAAGAACAACACACATCCCCGCGCCTGGACGCTCGGCAACATCGCCCACATGAAGCGGCAGGACCTGCGCTTCGGCTTCGCCTACGACTGGCGGCGCGAGGTCACCACCTGCCTGCCCGAGTTCTACCGCTGGAACCAGTGGTTTTTCCTGCGCTTCCTCGAGCGCGGCCTGGCCTTCCGCAAGAAGGGCTGGGTCAACTGGTGCCCCAAGTGCGCCACCGTGCTGGCCAACGAGCAGGTGGCGGGCGGCGTTTGCTGGCGGCACGAAGACACTCCGGTCGAGCGGCGCGAGCTGGAGCAGTGGTACCTGCGCATCACCGACTACGCCGAGCAGTTGCTCTCCGATCTCGAGCGCCTGCCGGAATGGCCGGAACGCGTGCGCACCATGCAGCGCCACTGGATCGGGCGCAGCGAGGGCGCGGAGGTGGACTTCGCGGTGCTCGACGGCGGCAGCGCCAACGGCGAGGCGCTGCGCGTCTTCACCACCCGCATCGACACCATCTACGGCGCCAGCGCGCTGCTGCTCGCCCCTGAGCATCCCTGGCTGGCGGCCCATCTCACGCCGGAGCAACTGGCTGCGGCGCGCGCGCTCAGCGCGGAGCGCAAGGGCCTCTTCGAGCCGGGCGCGGAGCCCGACAAGCACGGCTTCTTCACCGGTTTCGCGGCCCGCAATCCCTTCAGCGGCGAGACGCTGCCGATCTGGGTGGCGAACTTCGTGCTAATGGGTTATGGCACCGGCGCGGTGATGGCGGTGCCGGCGCACGACGAGCGCGACTTCGATTTTTGCCGCAAATACAACCTGCCCATCCGGCAAGTGATCGTGGCGGAAGAAGGCGGCCAGCCGGCGGCGGCGCCGGCGGGCGCCGAGAGCGGCGACGGCTGGCTGGTGAACTCCGGCCCGTTCAGCGGCCTCCCCAGCCGCGGCCCCGACGGCGCGATCGCCCGCATGATGGCCGAGGCGGAGCGGCGGGGCTTCGGCCAGGCCAAGATCACCTACCGCCTGCAGGACTGGGGAATCTCGCGGCAGCGCTATTGGGGCACGCCGATTCCGGTGCTTTACTGCGAGGGCTGCGGCCTGGTGCCGGTGCCCGACGACCAACTGCCGGTGCTGTTGCCCGACGACGTCCGCATCACCGGCAGCGGCCAGTCGCCGCTGGCCGAAAACGCCGCCTTTCTCTACACCGACTGCCCGCGCTGCGGCGGCCGTGCCCGCCGCGAGACGGACACGATGGATACCTTCGTGGACTCGTCCTGGTACTTCTTCCGCTATGCCAGCCCGCGCGAGACGCGCGCCCCCTTCGACAAAGAGGTCATCGCCCGCTGGCTGCCGGTGGATCAGTATATCGGCGGCATCGAGCACGCCATCCTCCACCTCATCTACATGCGCTTTTTCACGAAGGTGATGCGCGACATGGGGCTGGTCGAGTTCGCCGAGCCGGTAACGCGGCTCTTCACCCAAGGCATGATCACCCGGGGCGGCGCCAAAATGTCGAAGTCGAAGGGCAACGTAGTCGATCCGGCGGAGCTGATCGAGCGCTACGGCGCCGACGCTACGCGCATGTACGTGCTCTTCGCCGCGCCGCCGGAAAAAGATTTCGACTGGAGCGACCAAGGCGTCGAGGGCCTGCACCGCTTCCTGGGCCGCGTCTATCGTTTCGCCACCCGCCACGCCGAGCGGGTGCAAGGGCGGTGGGTGGCGGCGGCCGCGGCCGGCGGCGACCCCGCCGTCCGCAACGCGGCGGAGACGGAACTGCTGCGCGCCACCCACCAACTGCTCGCGCGCGTGACCCGCGACTTCGAGGAGCGCTGGCATTTCAACACCTCGATCGCCGGCGCCATGGAACTCGTCAACCGGCTCTACGGCCTGGAAGCCGCGATCGCCGCCGGCGAGGTCGCGCCGGCGGTGCTGGCGGAAACGCTCGGCATCTTGCTGCGCATGCTGGCGCCCTTCGCGCCGTTTCTGACCCAGGAGCTTTGGAACGAACTGGGCGGCGCGGGCGAGATCGGCCTAGCCGCCTGGCCGCGGTTCGATCCCGCGCTGGCGCGCGAGGAGGAAGTCGAGATTCCGCTGCAGCTCAACGGCAAGCTGCGCGCCCGCCTCGTCGTGCCCGCCGGGCTGGAAGAGTCCGAGCTGCGCGCCCGCGCCCTGGCGGAACCGAAAATCGCCGCCGCGCTGGCCGGCAAGCCGCCGCGCCAGGTGATCGTAGTCAGGGGCAAGCTCGTCAACGTGGTGGTGTGAAGCGCGCGGTGAAGCGCCGCGCCGCCCCGCGTGCGGACCCGGATTTATGGCCAGCATCGTCATTCTCGATTTCGGCGGCCAGTACACGCAGTTGATCGCCCGCCGCGTGCGCGAGTTGCACGTCTTCAGCGCCATCTTGCCCGGCCCCGCCCCTTGGGCGGAAATCGCCGCGCTCGAGCCGGCGGGCGTCATTCTGTCCGGCGGCCCGAGCTCCGTTTACGAGCCCGCCGCGCCCCGCCCCGACCCCGCCGTCTACAGCTCCGGATTGCCGGTGCTGGGCATTTGCTACGGCCTCCAACTGATGGTCCATCATCTCGGCGGGCAGGTGCGCAACGCGCCGCGCCGCGAGTTCGGGCGCGCCGAGGCGCGCCTGGACGCCGCCTCGCCGCTCCTGCGCGGGCTGGGGGAGCGGGAAGCGGTGTGGATGAGCCACGGCGACGAGGCGCTGCAATTGCCCGACGGTTTCCGCATCGCCGGCAAGAGCGGCGAGATCGTCGCCGTCGTCGAAAACCGCGAGCGGCGGTTCTACGGCGTGCAGTTCCATCCCGAGGTGCGCCACACCGAGCACGGACGCGAGCTGCTCGGCAATTTCCTCTTCGATATCTGCGGCCTGCGGCCGGATTGGACGCCGCGCGCCTTCATTGAGCAGCAAGTCGAGGCCATTCGCGGCCAGATCGGCCCCAGCGCGCGGGCCATCTGCGCGCTCAGCGGCGGCGTGGATTCCGCCGTCGCCGCCATGCTGGTGCATCGCGCCATCGGCGACCGCCTCGCCTGCGTCTTCGTCAACAACGGATTGCTGCGCAAGAACGAGTTCGACAAGGTCCAGCACGCCTTGCGCGACCGGCTCGGCCTGCGCCTGGCGGCGCTGGACGAGAGCCGGCGCTTCCTGGCCGCGCTGGCGGGCGTGACCGATCCCGAGCAAAAGCGCAAGATCATCGGCCGGCTCTTCATCGAAGTCTTCGAGGAGCAGGCGCGGCGGTTGGGCGAAGTCGAATTTCTGGTGCAAGGGACGCTCTATCCCGACGTCATTGAATCAGTGTCGGTGAAAGGGCCTTCGGCCACGATCAAGAGCCACCATAACGTGGGCGGATTGCCGGCCAACATGCGGCTGACGCTGGTCGAGCCGCTGCGCAATCTCTTCAAGGACGAAGTGCGCAATGTCGGCCGCGACCTCGGGCTGGAAGACGACCTGTTGTTGCGCCAGCCCTTTCCCGGCCCCGGACTGGCGGTGCGCATCTTGGGCGAAATCACCCCCGAGCGCATCGCCCTGTTGCAAGAAGCCGACGACATTGCCGTCGAGGAGATCAAGCGCGCCGGGCTCTATCACGCCTTATGGCAGTCGTTTATGGTCCTTTTGCCGGTCCGCACGGTGGGGGTGATGGGGGACCAGCGTACCTACGGCTATGCCTGCGTTTTGCGCGCGGTGCAAAGCGAAGATGGCATGACCGCCGATTGGGCCCGCCTCCCGGATCCGGTGCTGGCCACCATAGCGAACCGTATCGTTAATGAAATCAATGGCATAAACCGCGTCGTCTATGACATTACTTCCAAGCCTCCCGGCACCATCGAATGGGAATAGAAAAGTCTGGCCGGGAGGCCAGGTAAACTGGAGCCTAAGACCTCAGCAACGCCCGGCCCCGGGCCGGAATGGCCGGCGCCTTTCGGAAACCAGCCGTCGCGCCAACACGTCGCAAGAGGTATGGAAGCGGTGATGCCGGGCCTCAACCTGGGCGGAGCGGTGCGCGAGGTCGCGCTCACCCCCGACACCCAGGCCCAATTCGAGCTGATGCGCCGCTGCCAGCGCGGCGAAGCCGGCGCGTTCGAGGAGATGGTGCGCCGCTTTCAGCCGCGGGTGCAATCGGTCATTCACGGCATCCTGCGCAACTCCAACGACGCCGAAGACATCGCGCAACAGGTCTTCACCAAAGTCTATTTTTCCCTCAACAAATTTGATTTCCGCTCCGCCGTCGCCACCTGGATCTACAAAATCGCCGTCAACGAATGCTACGACCACCTGCGCAAGCAAAAGGTGCGCAAGGCCGTGCTGCTGGCTGATCTGTCGGAAGACGAAGCGGCGCGCATCGAGAACCTCGACGTCAGCGGGCAAGCCGGCGTGGCCGGCTTGGCGCGGCAGGAAGAGATGCGCGAGTTGGCCGAAAAGCTGCTGAACCTGGTGTCGCCCGAGGACCGCATTCTGCTCGTCCTCAAGGAGATCGAGGGCTATTCCATCGAGGAAGTCGCGGCCCTGGCCGGCTTGAACGAAAACACGGTTAAGGTCAAGCTATTCCGTGCCCGGCAAAAGCTGCTAACCACCATCAAGAGGAAGCGTTTATGAATTGCAAACAATTCCTCCCCCAACTCGAAACGCATTGGGACCGGCACGCCGGCGAGCCGGCGCCGCGCCTGCCGCGGGAGCTGGCCAGCCATGCCGAGGCCTGTCCGCGCTGCGCCGCGCGGCTGCGCACCGGGCAGTTGTCGCGGCAGCTGCTTTTCAGTCTGCGGCCGCCAGCGCCGGATGCGACGGAAAGCGAACGGCAAACCGATCTCTTCGTGGCTCGCTTGCGGCGGCGCCTGGAGCAGCGCGAGGCGGCGCCGGCCTGGCTGCGCCTGCGGGTGCGTTGGCGTGACTTGGCGGTGGCTGGCGCCATGTTCGCGATCACGCTGACCTCGTTCGTCTATAACGTGCGGCGCACCGAAACGCCCGATATCTCCGAGGCCGAGGTCCTGGACGTGCCGCACGTGAACTGGCAGCACCCCTCTGACGACCACATGGCCGGCGCCACGGACGTATTCTTGAGCCTGCTAAATCCATGAGCGCCGACCGCCGCATCACCTTTTTCGTTTCCTTGATCTTCGTCAGCGGCCTGCTGGTGGGCGGCACGCTGATGAACCTGGCCGAGCATTATTGGCTGCATGCCCACCCGCGCGAAGAATACGACATCCGCCAGCATCGCCGCATCGCCTCGGAAATGCGCAGCCGCCTGCACCTCACCCTCGCTCAGCAGCAGCAGTTGGACCAGATCCTGCAACAGACGGTGCGTGATTACCAGGCGGTGCAAAACGACGTCGAGCCCCGCTACGACCAAGTGCGCGCCGAAGGTCGCGCCCGCCTGCGCGCCATTTTGAATCCCGCCCAGCGCTCCGCCTTTGACGCCATCGTGGCGCGCGTGGACCAAGAGTACCCGCGCGATCAGCGCCCCGCCAGTATTCCCACCCCTTGTCCGGTGGGCATCGATACCTCGCATCGGTGACCGGACGGGCGCGTTCGAAGTGTTGGGCTCCGCTACCCCGAGCACGCTCCAAGTCATTGTCCCGCAAGCAGTTGGCGACAATGCGCAGAGATTTGCCTATCTTCGCCCTGCTTTTTCCCTAGCAAGTCATTGACCCTGTATAAGTTAGCCGCGCAAAAAACCTTCTGCCGAGGCCCATTTTTTTGCGCTCTGCCTACCCTTTTTGGACAAGCGCCGCTGGAAAGGGATGCCTATGCGTCACTTCAAAGAGGAAGACTGGCTGGATTTCATTCGTCGCGCGGGGTCACCCCCCAGCCAGGCCGTGATGGAAGATCACCTGGCGGCGGGCTGCATCCCCTGCACGGAAGACGCGCAATTTTGGCGCAAGCTGCGTGAAGTCGCGCAACGCGATCTCTATCCCGAGCCGACCGTGGCCACGCTCCATTTGGCCCGCGTCGGTTGGCAGGGACAACGCGCGGTGAAGCCGAGCCGCCTGCGGCGCCTGGCCTTGGTCTTCGACAGCTATTCGCAGCCCTTGGTGGCGGTGGCGACGCGCGCCGCCGGTTCGGCGTGGCGGAATCCGCGCCAGATGCTGTTTGCGTCCGGCGACCTGCAAGTCGACATCCGCCTCGAGCCGGTGGCGGTGAGCGGAAGGTCCGGCCGCATCGCCCTGGTGGGCCAAGTACAGCGGCGCTCGAACCCCAGCTTGCTGTCGCCGAGCATGGCGATACGTCTGCTGTGTGGTGAGCGGGTAGTGGAGGAGACCGCCAGCAACCCTTTCGGAGAATTTCAGTTGGAGTTCAGCGCCGCGACCGGCCTGAAGCTGGCGGTCGGTGGCGATGACGGGTTCGTGGTGCCTCTGCCCGACTAAGAGGCAGAGCGCCAAGCGATATAGGGAGCCACCTTTTATGAAGCGGAATCTCGGCATCTTCGCTCTATTGATGACTAGCGTGCTGGTCGCCCCCGCCAGCGCGCAGACCCGCCTGATCGTCCGCACCACCGGCGGCACCGGTCCGATCAACGCCGTTTGCTGGCTGCTGGGCTGCCACGTGCAAGCCTCGATCGACGGCTCGCTCAACCAACTCTTTTTGGTCAGTCTGCCGGCATCGCCGAGCGGTTCGCTTTTGGGAATCTTGCAGCCGGCGGTCAGTTCCCTCAGCTTGTTCACGAATTGGCCGGGCATCGTGGATGTCGAGCTCGACCTGCCGCTCCAGTTGCCGACTCAGCAGACCGCGCCGCCGCCCGGCAACTATCCCTCCGGCGTTTATGACCGCACGCCCACCGACTTCTACGGCGCGACGGTGTGGCGCAGCTATGTCGATCAGCCGGCGACGCAGATCATCGGCCTGGATACAGCCCGCCAGCAATACAACGTCACCGGCGAGGGCGTAGTCGCGGTCATCGACACCGGCGTCGATCCCAATCAGCCGGTCCTGCAAGCGGTGCTGCTGCCCGGCTACGATTTCACGCGTAATCAAAGCGGCGCCGACGAGACCGAAGACGTGCCGCAGCAGAGCGATCCCACCTCCGATTCGCAGCCCGGCCAAGTCGGCCAATCCACGGTGGGCGTGCTGAATCAATCCACCGTCGGCGTGCTCAACGGCGGCGGCTACAGCGACTTCGGGCACGGCACCATGACCGCCGGCATCGTCCATTTGGTGGCGCCGACGGCCCGCATCCTGCCGCTCAAGGCTTTCAACGCGCAAGGCGTGGGCTACACCTCCGCGGTGCTGGAGGCGATCTATTACGCCGTCAGCCATCACGCCAACGTGCTGAGCATGAGCTTCGACTTCCCGCAGTACTCCGGGGAGATGGATCGCGCCATCAACTGGGCGACGACCAACGGGTTGGTGGCGGTGGCTTCCGTGGGCAACAGCGGCATTCAGACGCAAGTCTGGCCGGCGGCGTTCAGCGATGTGATGGGCATCGCCTCGAGCAACAACCAAAATCAGCGTTCCACGTTCTCGAACTACGGCTCCATGGTGTGGGAGGGCGCGCCCGGCGAGGGCATTGTCACCACCTATCCTTGGAATACCTGGGCGGCCGGCTGGGGCACCTCCTTCAGCGCTCCGTTCGTGGCCGGCACGGCGGCGCTGTTGCGGCAACTGGATGGCGGCGTCTGCATTCAGTCGCAGGCGGCGCTCGCCATCTCGCACGGGCAAGCCGGCGGCTCCAATCTGGGGCACGGCGTGCTCTATGTGCCCGCGGCCCTGAACCCGTGGCAGTTGCCCTAAACGCGAAAAGCGCGGAAAAAACCATGGCCACGGTATTGACCGGTCCCGAACCGTTGCGGGTGAAGCAGCTTGAGGAGCAGCTTCATTCGCTGCACACGGCGCTGATCTGCGGCTTCAACCAGCTGCTGGATCTCAAGGACCTGGGCACCGGCATGCACAGCACCCGCCTGGCGGAGTGGGCGGTGAGGGTCGCCGGCCACATGGGCGGCGAGGAGGTCGCGCGGGGAGAGGAGTGGTTGCGGGATCTTGAGGTCGCCGCCTTGCTGCACGACATTGGCAAGATCGGCGTCCCCGACTACATCCTCAATAAGCAGGGCCCGCTGACGCCCGAAGAGCGGGCCCTGATCAACAAGCATCCGGAATACGGTTGGGCCATCTTGCGCAACTTCCCCGGACTGGAGCGCGCCAGCTTGTTCGTGCTCCATCATCACGAGAACTTCGACGGCGGCGGCTATCCCGCCGGCCTGGCCGGCAGCGAGATTCCGCTCGGCTCGCGCATCGTCTCGATCGTGGACGCGTTCGACGCCATGGTTTCCAATCGTCCGTACCGGGCCGGGCTGCCCATCAAAGAGGCGTTGCGGCGGCTTTCGGAGGCGGCCGGCACGCAGTTCGACCCCGCGGTCTTGGCCTGCTTCCTCGAGATCGTGCAAGCGGAGGCGACGGCGGTGGCCGCAGCTACCGCGCCGCGGACGGCGCTGGTCAAAGGCGCGGCCTAAAGTTGGCGGACGCGGCGCTTAGGAGCTTGCCCCCCTTCGCCGTGCCCGCCAACCAGCCGCGCGCCTCCCGAGCGCGAGCAACCCAATAACCAGAACCCGCCATCGCTGCCGAGGGTGTATGCGGCCGTAATGTGGGTGGTGAGCGCGGTGTTTTTGGCGCTGTGGATCGGCTTGTGGGCGGTTGAGCGCCGGCCCGGCGGTATGGTGCACGCCTTCCTGGCCACCGCCATCTGCATCGCGCTGATGAACTGGATCGCCCATTATCGCTACCCCGAGGACGGCGCGTGACTCCCAACCATCGCCTTGCGCACGCGCTGCTGGCGTTGATTTACGTCAGTTGGGCGTCGGCCACGCTGGTGCGCCACTTCGCCGGAACGCCGGACGCCGGCATGCGCTTCCTGCTCTATAGCCCGATCTGGGCTTGCCTGTTTACGCTGGCCGGGCTGCTGATCGAAGCCGGCTATGCCCGCCGCCGGCGTTTGCCGTGGGCCTATGCGCCGCGCCAGATTCCGATGCCGCTGCGCGCCCTCGAAATCGCCGGCGTCGCCTTCATCCTTTGGCGCAGCTTGTGGCTGTGGTTTAGCTGGGACGGCTACTTCTATTTCCCCGCCGCGTGCTTTCTGGCGCTGACTTTGTGGCGGGTCAAACCCAGCCCAAGGCAATGGCTCGAGGCCGAGGCGCGCGGCGAGCAACTGCCTTGGGGCGTGCCGCGCGCTACCCGCTTCACGCGCGAATACCGCCTCCGCCCCGGCCCCGACATGCGCCCCCGCGGCCCCGCCGGCGACGGCTAAAGCAACCAGCTCCGGCCACCGCCGCATTTACCTAGGCGTCGGCGCGCCATGTTTTTCTCGCTGCGGCACCTGTTTTGGCTCACCGCCGCCTTGCTCGGTATTGGACTTTGGATCTTTTACTTTCAAGACCTGCCCTATCGCAGCGCGCCGCACCAGCCGATCTCCTTCAGCCATCGCGTGCATTTCGAGCGCGGCATCGCATGCATCTTCTGCCATGCCGGCGTGGCGAAATCCGACTACGCCGGCATGCCGGCGGTGATGAAGTGCATGGGCTGCCACCGCGTGGTCATCCCTTACTACCCCGAAGTGCAAATCCTGCATCGTTACTGGCGAGAGCAGCAGCCGATCCCTTGGGTGCGGGTCTTCTGGGTACCGCAGTACGTCCATTTTCCCCACAAACCGCACATCCTCGCCGGCATCGCCTGCGGCACCTGCCATGGCGACGTGGGACACGAGGAACGCGTGTCGGAAGTGGTGAACTTCAACATGGGAACCTGCATCACCTGTCATCGCAATCACGGCGCGCGCACGGACTGCTTCCAGGCCTGCCATCACTGACGTGCCCCCCGCGAAGCATTCCGAGTTCGTCGCCATCCGCGCCGCCGGCGAGGCGGCGGAGGGCCTCGAGCGCCGCGACTTTTTGAAAGCGGCGGGCGTGGCGGCGGCCGGCGGGGCGCTGGCGGCCTGCCGAAATACGGGCGACATTCTGCCCCTGGTCGTGCCCGACGGGCGCTACGTGGAAGGCGTGGCGGAGCACTTCGCCACCGTCTGCCGCGAGTGTCCGGCCGGCTGCGGCATGCACATTCGCGTCAACGAAGCGCGCGCCACCAAGCCGGAAGGCAACCCCGCGCATCCGGTCAATCGCGGCAAGCTGTGCATGCGCGGCCAGTCGTCCGTGCAAGGGCTTTACAGCCCCGATCGCTGGCATGGACCGCAGGCGCGCGACGCGCAGGGACGTTTGGCGCCGATCGGCTGGAGCGCGGCGCTGGCCCGGCTCGCCGAGGAGCTGGCGCGAGCGGCGGCTCAGCCCGGGCAAGAAAATGTCGCCTGGATCGGCGGCCTGGAGACGGGCTCGCTCGATCGGCTCATTCGCGACTGGCTGGCGGCCTTTGGCTTTCCGCCGCCGCTTTATTACGAAGCATTCGCCTACGAAACGCTGCGCGAAGCCAGCCGCTGGTCCTTCGGCGAAGCGGTGGTGCCGGCCTATCGCTTCGACCGCGCTCGCATGATCGTCTCCTTCGGCGCCGAGTTTCTCGCCACCTGGATCTCGAACGTGCAGTTCGCCGTGGATTTCGCCCTTACCCATAGCTACGGCCACGTGCACGACCCGGCGTATTTCATTGCCGTCGGCCCGCGCGTCGACCTCACCGGCGCCAATGCCGACGAGAACTGGCGGGCGCGGCCCGGCAGCGAGGCGCTGCTGGCGCTGGCGCTCGCCGAGCGGGTGGGGGCGCGGGTGGGACGCGGCTTGCGCTTGCCCGCCGGCCTGCCGGCCACGGCCAAGCTGGCGCCGGCCGAGATCGAGCCCGCCACCGGCGTGCCCGCCGACGTGCTCGACCGCGCCGCCGATCGCCTGCTGCGGCTGCGCCCCTCGCTGGTGCTCGGGCCGGGGCAAGCCAACGACAGCTCGGCGGCGCTAAGCGCGCACGTCATCTGCCAGGCGCTGAACGAGTTATTGGGCAACGTAGGCGTGACGGTGGCGCCGAGCGTGCCGCACGCGCTGAGCGCGGCGGCGCGGCACGAGCAGGTGGCCGAAGTATTTCGCCGCGCGCAAAGCGGCGGCGTGCGGATGTTGTTCTTGCATCACGCCAACCCGGCCTTCAATTTTCCCGGCGCCTTCAACGTCGAGGCCGGCTTGGCGCGCATTCCCTTCATCGTCAGCTTCGGCCGCTGGCGCGACGAAACCAGCAAGTACGCGCATCTGGTGCTGCCCGATCACCATGCGCTGGAATCTTGGGGCGATTACGAGCCCTGGGCCGGCCTCAGCGGCATCCTCCAGCCGGCCATGCGGCCGGTCTTCGATACGCGTCCCACCGCCGATGTTTTGCTTTGGCTGGCGGCGGCGGCGGGCGATGCGCGGGAGCGCGGCAGCGAAGCCCGCCAACGCGAGATCCTGGCGCCGCTGGGAGTGGCGCCCGCCCCGCCGCTGCCCGCCGACGTCGCCCCCGCCGGCAGCAACTGGCGGCAAAGCCCGATGGCGCCGGCGCCCAACCCAGCCGCCTTCGCCCCGCCGGTCGAAATCCGCACTTTCGACGCTTACCTGCGCCGCCGTTGGCAGCTTCGTCTGGCGCCCGGCGGCAGCGCCGACGAGCAAGCCGCCGCCTGGCGCCGCCTGCTGATGCGCGGCTTTCACCTCGAAGCGCCGGCGGCGGATTTGTTCGCCGACATCGACCCCCCCGAGCGGCTGGCGCCGCCGCTAGGTCCGGGCCGGCCGCC
>JBOGKX010000165.1:0-19396 GCA_050746125.1 Terriglobales bacterium
GATCGGATACGTAGTTGTATACCTCCCGCCCCTCGCCGCCTGCGGCCTGCGACCCGCTCGCAACATTTATTGGCGCTTCGCTGCGCTTCGCTTCCCCGCTCGTGCGTCGTCGCCGTGGGCCGAGCGCAATCTCGGCGGCAGTTAAGTTGCTGGCGGGGCGATAAGCTTCGCAGGGCTTCGTTCTCGGCTGCTCGGGGCGGATCGGATACGTTGGTGTATCCCTCCCGCCCCTCACAGCCTGCGGCCTCGCCCTGCTGGCTTCTCGCCCCGCTCCGGCGTGGTTAGCTGGCAAGGACCCGCCCTGCGGAGTTTCGCGGGTCTCCCCCTCGATCTCGGCTGGCTGGATTTTCGGTGGTGGACTCGGGGGCTGCCGCCGGAAGGCTTGGGCCGGGATTTTCATCGAAGTCATCCTCATTCTAGATGCGCGAGCGGACGTTTGGCCGCGAATAGATGGCGCACCGCGACGGCGCTTGCTATATTGCCCCTTCCCGGAGGGAACACGGCATGCGGACTTCGCTCGCGGCGGCCAGCGCCGCTCTCGCAGTTTTACTCGTGGCTTCGGCCGGCGCGCAACAGCCGGCCGCGCCCGGCATTGACGCCGCCTATACGGCGCAGATCCGGCAATTCACCACGGAGCCTTACTTCACCAGCGATCTCGTCGATTCGCTGCCGGCCTCGAAGACAGTCCCCACGCCGCTGCAGGTGCTCGGCTACGTGGCCGGCGCCGCAGGCCACCTGACCTACTCGAAGGACCTTTATCGTTACTTTCGCGCCCTGGCCGCCGCTTCGCCGCGGGTGCGAATCTTCACCATCGGGCATACGGAGGAAGGCCGCGCCATTCTGATGGCGGCAATTTCCAGCTCGGCCAACTTGGCCCGGCTGGACGAGTACAAGTGGATCAACGGCGAACTCGCCGATCCGCGCAAATTGGGCGTGGATCCGACTCACCCGGAGTGGCACGCGGCGATGCCGCCGGGAGCCGAGCGGGCCATCGCCGCCGACGTGCCCTTTTACTGGATCACCGGCAGCATTCATTCGCCCGAGACGGGCAGCCCGGAGATGCTGATGGAACTCGCCTACCGGCTGGCGGTGGACGACAGCGCGATGTACCAGCGCATTCGCAAGACCTGGATCGTGCTGATCACGCCGACGACGGAGGTGGACGGCCACGACCGCATGGTGGATATCTACAACTGGCATCTCGCCCAGCCCAAGCTGCCGCAGCCGCCGCTGGTTTATTGGGGCCATTATGTCGCCCACGACAACAACCGCGACGCCATGGGGCTGTCGCTCAAGCTGACGCAAGCGGTGATGCGAACGTTTCTCGCCTATCACCCGCTGGTGCTGCACGATCTGCACGAATCGGTGGCCTACCTCTACGACAACACCGTCGGCACCGAACCCTACAATGCCTGGCTCGATCCGATCACCACGCAGGAATGGCACGAGATCGCCTGGTACAACGTGGAAGAGATGACGCGGCTCGGTTTCCCCGGCGTCTTCACCTTCGGCACCTTCACCACCTGGGACCCCAGCTACCTTTATTTCATCGCCAACGATCACAACGCCATCGGGCGGCTCTACGAGACTTTCGGCAATGGCGGCGCCGATACGCGCACGCGCTACCTGGGACCGAATGAGACTTCGCGCACCTGGTGGCGCCCCAACCCGCCGCTGGCCAAAACGCTATGGTCGGAGCGCGACAACACCAATTATCAAGAGAGCGCGCTGCTGATCAGCCTGGACTATATGGCGCGGCATCGCGATCAGTACGTGCGCAATTTCTTCCTGAAGAGCGAGCGGGCGCTGGAGAAGGCCCGCAACGAGGGCCCGGCCGCCTACGTGCTGCCCGCCGACGACCCGCGTCCGGGGCTGCAAGCGCAACTGCTCGACCTGCTCGAGGAACAGGGGGTGGAGATCTCCCGCGCCACGGCGGCATTGCGGGTGAAGGCGCCGGCGATGAGCGGGACGGAGGACCAAACGCGGACGTTCCCCGCCAGCAGCTACATCGTGCGCATGGATCAGCCCTACAGCCGCATCGCCGACATGCTGCTCGACCGGCAATACTACAGCCCCCGCGATCCGCGCCCCTATGACGACTCCGGCTGGAGCCAAGGTCCGCTGCGCAACGTCGAAACGGCGCGGGTGACCGACGTCTCGATCCTGAACGCGGCGATGGAGCGAGTGAGCGGACCCGTGCGCGCGCCCGGCGGCATGGACGGCCAAGGCGCCGTTTACGCCATCAACAACAATGCCGAGCCGGCGAGCGCGGCGCTTCCCTTCCGGCTGGCCGGGGTGGAGATCGACACGGCTGAAGCGCCCTTCAGCGCCGCCGGGCGGCATTTCGCCGCCGGCACGCTCCTGGTGCCGGCGAGCGCGGCGGCGCCGCTCGCGGCCGCCGCGCGCGAGTTAGGCTTGCCCGCCATCGGCCTGGCGGCGATGCCGTCCGTGGCGCGGCATCGGCTCGACCGCCCGCGCATCGCCCTGCTGCACACCTGGACCGCCACGCAAGACGCCGGCTGGTACCGGCTGGCGCTCGATCAGCTCAAAATCCCCTACGACTACGTGGACGACCACTACGTGCGCGATCATGACGATTTGCGGGCGCACTACGACGTGATCCTGTTTCCGCCGGTGGGCGCGGCGCCGGCGGCGATTTTGGCCGGCATTCCCATGTGGAACCCGCCGCTGCCGTGGCAGACCACGCCGCTCACCCCGAACATCGGCCACATCGCCAGCACCGCCGACATGCGCGGCGGCATGGGTTACGCCGGACTCGAACACCTGCGCCATTTCGCCGCCGCCGGCGGGCTGCTGATCACGGTCATGGATACGGCGCGCTTGGCGGTGCAATACGGACTGACGCCCGGCGTAAGCCTAGCCGCCGCCAACGGCTTGCATGCGCGCGGCGTGGTGGTCGAGACGAAGTTTCTCGACAGCCACAGCCCCGTCGCCTACGGCTATGGCTCGGGCTTGGCGGCCTATTTCAACAATGGACCGGTGTTTTCGATCCGCTACGCGCTGCGCGGGGGCTTCGGCGGCGGCGAGGAAACATCGCGCGCCAGCGGCCGCGGCGACGCCGGGCATGGCCCGGAATCCGCCGACGTGGTGCAGGGCCGGCCGTACACGCCGACGCCGGCCGAGCCGATCGCCAAGCCGTGGCAAGCGCCCTACTTCTCGCCCGAGTTGGCGGCGGATCATTCCGCCTACCTGATCCCGGAGGCGTTGCGGCCACGGGTGATCTTGCGCTTCGCCGACGCCAAGGACCTGCTTTATAGCGGGCAACTGTCGGGCGGGACCGCGCTCGGTGGGCATGCAGCCGTGGTGGACGTGCCGGTGGGCGAGGGGCACGTGCTGCTCTTCGCCAACAACCCGGTCTGGCGCGGCGAGACACAGGGCAGCTACGCGTTGCTGCTCAACGCGCTGGTGAATTGCAGCCATCTAAGCTTGGCGCAACCGCTACCGCCGGCCTGATTGCTGGGCGGGGCGATCAGCGTCGCATCGCTTCGTTGTTGGGCAGCCGGGCTTGCTCACGTACGCTTCAGTACGCTCCGCCGCCCGGCTGCCCTCCGCCTCGCGTTGCTTGCTTCTCGCCCCGCTCACGTGGAATCGCTGTGGGCCGGGCGGCGACTCGGCGGCAGTTGCGGCCTGGGCGGGGCGATAAGTGTCGCGGCCTTTCTTGGCGCTCCGCTGCGCTGCGCTTACTGGCGCTCCGCTGCGCTGCGCTTACTGGCGCTCCGCTGCGCTGCGCTTGCTGGCGCTCCGCTGCGCTGCGCTTACTGGCGCTCCGCTGCGCTGCGCTTGCTGGCGCTCCGCTGCGCTGCGCTTGCACAGCAGGCGCCAGGTAACGGGCAGCGGGCACCGGGTGACGGATCACGGGCGGCAGAGGCGGCCGGCCGGCGAGGGGCGGCGGGCAGCTGCTTGGCGCAGGCGCTGCCGCCGGCCTGAGCGGTCACTTGCGCCGCCAGAGCTGCCAGGCGCGCCAGTAATCGCCGGGGCGCTGGCGCACGCGGCGGCGGGCGCCGGCGGGGCCGCGGTCGGCGGGTGTCTCGCCTCGCTGCCAGGCCAGGAGAGCGGCGGGGGAGACGCGCTCGGTGCGCGCGTCCACGGAGGCGAAACGCACTTGCATCGCCCCATCCACCAGGAACGTGGCGGGCACGGCAATGCCTCCGAAGCGGCGCGCATCGAGGATGCCCCAGGCTCGCGCCACCGCTCGTTCCCCATCGGAGAGCACCGGAAAACCCAATTGCAGCTTTTCCCGCATGGCGGCGGACCGGCTCACCGAATCGGTCGAAATCGCCACCAGGCCGATGCCGCCGGCGTCGAACGGCTGCCGCGCGCGCTCGTATTCCGCCAACTGGCGGAGACAAGACGGTCACCACGCGCCGCGGAAGAAGATCAGGGCTTGGGTCCGCTGCGCCACGAGTTCATGCAGCCGCCGCATGGCGCCGGTCGAATCCGGGAGGACGAAATCGGAGACATAGTCGCCGGCGGCGGGTGGCGCCGACATAGGCAGGGACATGTCTCCATTCTAGGCGGCGGCGCGGACCCGGCCGGCCGATGTATCCTGCCTGCCGTGGACCGTTACCTCGACGTGGACCTGCACGACTTGCGGCCGGAGGACGCCTTGGTGGCGGAGCGGCTGCTGGCGCGGGCGCGCGAGGCACGGCGGCGGCATCTGGGGCTGCGCGTGATCCACGGCCGCGGCGAGCACGTGCTCGCCGACATTGCGCAAGCCTGGCTGCGGCGATACGAGCTGCCGTACCAAGAAGGCGTGCTCAATCCCGGCGAGACGCGCGTCGAGGCGCTGGATTTGCAGCGAACGCGATCGCTCTAGCCGCCGCTGGCCGCCGAACGCGCCCCGGCGGCGCGAATCGCGCGCTCGATTTCCGTGGCGAAACTCGCTTCATCGAAGCCCGCCAAACGGGTTGTGATCTCGCCGCGGGGGGAGATCACCAGCGTGGTCGGGAGCGAGTCGATGCCCAAATAATCGGCCAGACCGGCGTCGAGCCAGGTATCGCGGCCCCAATGGTGGCTGGCGAGGAACGACGGCACCTTGCTCTCGTCGTCGGCGGTGTTGACGGCCACGAAGGCGACGTCGGACCGGCCGGCAAACTGCCGCTTGAGGCGCTCGAAGATCGGGTGCTCGACCTGGCACGGCTCGCACCACGTCGCCCAGAAATCCACCACCACGACCTTGCCGCGGTAGTCGGCCAGGCGGTGCTCCTGGCCGTCGAGCGAATGCAGGACAAAGTCGCCGAAGCCGTTCGCCGCGGTTTTCTGCGCGTAGGGATGCAGCAGCCGTTCTTGCGCGGCGGTAGAGGCGGCAATGCGATCGAATTGGGCCAAGATCAGATCGCCGAGGCCGGCCTGGCTGCCGTGGTGCAGCTGCGCGTACAGCGCTCCCTCTTTGGCGCGGAGAACACTTCGCTCGACGATCGTATCGCCGGGCAACGCCAGGGCCAGCGCATAAGCATGCACCGCGGGCGCCGTCTTTTTGAGTTGCACGTAGGCGTCGCCGAGCTTTTCGGCCGCTTCCTCGTTGGGCTCGAGCTTGAGACTCGATTGAAACCAGGTCACGGCCTGCGTCGGCTCCGCCGATTTGAGGGCGACGGCGCCTTGGAACATCTCCGCCAGGGCTCTGAGGCGGTTCATGTCCACATCCCAGCGCGCCCGGCTCATCTGCGCCGGGGGCGTCTCGGCGGCTTTTTGCTCAACCAGGCGCCGCAGTTCGGCGGCATCGCGGCCGGCGCGCGCGACGCTGGCCGCGTCATCGTTGAGCAGCAGCAGATTCAGCACCTTGATGCGCTGGCCGAGGTCGTCGGGGTGCAGCTCGGAGAGCTTTTCGTTATAGAGCAAGACGCGCTGATCGTCGTTGAGCGCCGTCGCGTCTTGAATGAGCAGCTGGTAGATCTGATCGGCCGCTTCGGTGTGCGGGTACTTGCGAATGAAGGCTTCCAGCCCGCGCATACGAGCGCCAGGCTCGCCATTGGCTTGCTCGAGGATTCGTTGCAGCTCGTCCGCTTGTCGCGCCGTGGACGTGGCGGTGGAATCCTGCTTGGCGGCCCGTTTTTGCTGCTTTTGGGCCGTGTTTGGGGTCTGAAACCGGGACGCAAGCCCAGGTTGTACCAACATCGTCAACAGCAGGAACAGGGAAAGCAAAGCGAGGGATCCTTATCGGCGCTTGGGCCCATTGTAGCGAAGCGGCGGCGGCCACTCAGCGCGCGACGCTCTGGACGAGACGCTCGTAAATTCTCTGGAATTCGGAGAGGCCGACGTACTCGATTTTTATGACGCCGGAGTTATTGTGATCGTTAATACTAATTTTGGTGCCGAGGGCGCGGCAGAGTTCGTCCTCCGCAGCGCGCACGTTCGGATCGCGGGGCGGCTTTTCCGCCGGCGACGCCGTTTGGACTCGGCCAGCGAGGGCGCGCTCGACCTGGCGGACGCTCCATCCCTGCTCGGCAACGCGCGTCGCCAGCAAGCGTTGCGCGTCGCCCTCGGCGGCCAACAGCGCGCGCGCATGGCCCATGCTCAGGCGGCCCTGCTCGACCAAGGTTTGCACTTCCGGCTCGAGTTTGAGGAGGCGGAGAAAGTTGGCGACGGTGGCGCGATCTTTGCCGGTGCGCGCGGCGATTTGCTCTTGCGTGAGGCGGAAGGTCGAGGCCAGCTGCTGGAAGGCGCGCGCCTGATCCATGGGATTCAGATCCTCGCGCTGCAAGTTCTCGACGATGGCCAGTTCGAGCGCCTGCTCGTCGGAGAGGGGTTTGACCAAAGCGGGGATCTCGCTTAATCCGGCGCGCTGCGCCGCGCGCCAGCGGCGCTCGCCGGCGATCAGCTGGTACTCGCCCTGGGGCAAGGGGCGCAACAGGACTGGCTGCAAGACGCCGCTCTCGCGGATGGAGGCCGCCATCTCATCTAAGCTGCTGTCTGCGAACGACTTACGAGGCTGAAACGGGTTGGGCCGAATGCTCGCGAGGGAGATGAGGCGCACCGCCTGCGAAGGGGGGGCCGGGGCCGGTGCAGCGAGTTCTGGGGCGCTGGCGATGGGGTGGAGCAGGGCCTCAAGCCCCCGCCCCAATACCTTGCGCGGATTCGCGGAATTGTTGTTCACGTCCAATCACCTCTCGGGCGAGCTGGAGATAAGCCTCCGAGCCGCGGGAACGCACATCATAGAGTAAAACGGGCTGGCCGAAGCTAGGGGCCTCGGCGAGGCGAATATTGCGGGGAATGGTGGTGGCGAAGATTTGGGCACCAAAATGTTGCCGCAAGTCATCGGCGACTTGCCGCGACAAATTTGTGCGGTCGTCGAATTGGTTGAAGAGAATGCCTTCGATGCGCAGTCCGGGATTCCAATTCGTCTGCACGGCGGTGATGGTCTCGAGCAATTGCGAAATGCCTTCCAAGGCAAAGTACTCGCATTGCATGGGGACGATGACGGCGTGAGCGGCCACGAGGGCGTTGAGCGTGAGCAGATCGAGGGCGGGCGGGCAGTCGAGAATGAGGAATTCGAATTCCGGCACGAGCGGCTGCAAGGTGTCGCGAAGGCGCGTCTCACGGTTCTCGGCCTGGGCCAGCTCGATGTTGACGCCCACCAAATCGCGACTCGCCGGCAAAACTTTGAGTCCTTGCAAGGGGGTGGGAAGGACGGCCTCGGCGGCCGGCACAAAGCCCATCACGACATGGTACAGGCTGGTCGCCACCGATTGCCGGGCCACGCCGACGCCGCTACTGGCATTGCCCTGCGGGTCGCAGTCCACCAGCAGGGTGGGCAGTTCGGCCGCCGCCAGCGAAGCGGCAAGGTTGATCGCCGTGGTGGTTTTGCCGACGCCGCCTTTTTGATTGGTGATGGCAAGAATGCGAGCCACGAGTCAAGAGTGTAGCGGAAACGAGAGCGGACTGGAAGCGGCGGGGCCGCCCATTTTCTGGACGCCGCTCCCGTTTGTCCCCACCCCAGCGCCGTTGCGGCGCTGGGGACCCCGGTTCGCGGCTGCGTCCCGGCTTCGACGGCCGGAAACGGAGGCCCGCTCCGCTCAGGGCCTCTCCAAGTTGCCGCGTATAGTTTCACGTGGAACACGCGCGGCGCTGGTTTGGGCCACGCTGCGTTCCACGTGGAACGCAAGGCCGGCTAGGCCCTTTCGCCGATAAGAATGGTCCGCTCCCGACTCTGCGGCAGCAGGACCGGCTCGGACCAGTGCCAGCGGGTAAAACGGCGACGCCAATCGGCCGCCAAATCCAAACCGACCCACGCCGCCAGTTTTCCACCGGGTATTAACAGATGTGCAAATCGCTCCGGCCCGACCTCCATGTGCTCGATGGCTCGCAAGGTCACGATCTCGGCTTGCTGCCGGACCGCCTCCGCCCGCGCGACCAAAACACGACCGCACCCGAGATGCCGCGTCATCTCTTGCAGGAACGCCGCCTTGCGCGAGTTTGATTCTACTAATGTAGATATAAGGGAGGGAAAGGCGATTTGCAGCGCCAAGCCGGGAAATCCGCCGCCCGAGCCCACATCGATCAGGGTCTCGCGGCCGAGCGGCAACACGGCGCTTAAATACAGCGATTCGCCCAAATGGCGCCGCGCCAAGGTCTCCGGTTCGGGGGATCCAACCAGGCGAATGCGCCGATTCCAGAGAATCAGATATTCCAGGTATTCGGCGAGCCGTGCGACTCGATCCGCCAGCGGCGTGACGCCGTATTCCGGCAGCACCGCCGCGACAATCTCGGTCAGCTCCGCGCCCACGCAGGCATCGTACTAGGGTTTTAGCTCGGCGGAGACCGGCACGCTAGCCGACAAGCGCTCCTGATCGGCTAGGAATGCGCGTGGCAATTCCTTGACCCGAGCCAGGCGCAGCAACTGGAGCAGGCGGATGAAGGGCCAGGCCAAGTCCACCTCGCTGCGCCGCAGGCTGAGCTTGCCGGCGCTCGGATACTGGTGGTGATTGTTGTGCAGGCCTTCGCCGGCCGACAGCCATGCCACCCAGCGCAGGTTGGTAGCGGTGTTGTCGAAATTGCGGTAGCCGAGGTAATGGCAGGCGCCATTGATGAGCGCATTGGCGCCGATGTAAAGCACCGCTTGCCCCAGGTAGGTGGCCAAGCCCAGCCACGCCGCCGTCCACAGCGGCGCCCCCAGCACGGACAATACGGCCACGGTCAGAGCCAGGCCGCAAACAACGCCCCAGCCGCCGCGATCGAGCAGCCAGCGATCGTACCAGCGCTCGGGAATATCGCGGGCGTAGCTGCGAATATTGTCGCGATCGTTGGCGGCGCGGCGGTAATAGAGCGGGTTGCCGGCCAGAATCTGCCAAAGGCCTTCCAGCAAGGGGCTGTGCGGATCGCCGGTTTCGTCGGTGAAATGATGGTGTTTGCGGTGCACCGCGACCCATTCCCGGGTGACGATACCGGTAAAGAGCCAAAGGTGAAAGCGCATCGGCAGCTCGGCGGCGGGATGCAGGATCAAGGCGCGATGGGTGACGCCGCGGTGCAAGTAAACCGTCGTGACCAAGGCCGAAATTTGAAAGGCGATGAAAGCGTAGAGCCCCGCCCAGAACCAAAGAGACATAGGGTGTGGACCTTGCCGGCAGTTGGCCGCGCGCGCAGCTAGCCGCGCGCCGGCGCCGCCCCGATTGGACTTTCTCAGCCCCAAGATGTTGACGATGGGACCCTGCGCAGGGCGAAACAGCCCCGCCGTCACGCGGCTCCGGAGGGAATTGACTCGCGGAATTCCATCCCGCAAGCTGGACCGCGTTTCCCAATCATTGTACCACCTTCGGGCGAGGCGGCCAGCCAAGGTTGTGCCCCCCGCGAGGGCGACGTAACATGGCACCTACCGATGGCGAACGCAGGGCGCAAAGCGGGCGCGAAGGTGCGGTCCTTTCTCTGGTGGACGTACCCGCGCGGCTCGCTCGAATACGACATCAAGGTGGCCGTCATCCTGGCGTTCATCTTTTTCACGCCGCGGCAACTATTCCGCGATCAGCCACGCCCGTTTCCGGCGCGGCCGGTGGCGGTGACGCTGCTGAGCGCCGCCCACGGCCAGGTCTATGAGATTCTGGGGGCGAGCAGCAATGCCGACGTTCAAAAGATCCTGAGCCATTACCTAGGCCATGCGGTTCGCATTCGGCAAGTGCAAGTGCTACGCGGCGACGACAGCCGCGCCGTCATCTACAACGTCTGGACGGAGTGACAGCGGATTCGGGCGGCGCCTACTGGCGGTGGCCGTGGCGGCGCTCGCTTTTGCTGCCAGCCTCAACGCGCAGCGAGCCCCGGCGCCTGCTACGCTCGACGCCGTCCTCTCCCGTATCGATCGCGCCGCGGCCGGCATCAACAGCCTCGCCGCGCAAGTCATCTCGCTCAAGTACACCAAACTGGTGAACGACGCGACGGTGGAAAAGGGCGACTTCTATTTTCAAAGAACGCGCCGGGGTCCGCAGATCGCGCTCGATATCACCAAGCCCTATCGCCGCATCTTCATCTACCGTGACGACACGGGCTGGATTTACCAACCGCAAATCAAGCAGGCGCAAGAGTTCGACTTGCGCCGCAACCGCGGCATGGTCACCCAATACCTTCTGCTCGGGCTGGGCGGCGGGGGCCATGCGCTGGAACGATCCTTCGACGTGGCTCTCGAGCCGCGCCCGCGCGGCGACGCCTTCGTACATTTGCACCTTACCCCTAAACGCAATGCCGCCGGCGGCAGCATTGCCTCGATCGACCTATGGTACGATCCGTCACTTTGGATCGCGGTGGCGCAGCAAGTCAACCAGCCCTCCGGCGACTACCAGCGTCTCGACTACTCGAATATCAAGATCAATCCGCACATCTCCGCCAGCCACTTCGCGACGAAGTTCCCAGGCGCGCGGATCGTCCGTCCACAAGCGCCGTAAGTTCGCTGCGGATTCGCTGTCGAAAAAGCGTCCCGCCGCTAGAATCGCCGTGCAAATCCGTCCCGCCCGTTGCCGCTTTTGCCCAGCCGCCCACTGAACGCCGCCGATTTGCACGGCGATGGACCACGCCACAACCGCCGTTCCACGCCCCGACAGCCGCTTTTCCGCATTTGCACTCAAGCGACGGCTAGGGCTAGGAGTTACCTTCCAAAACCATATAGAATTGAGTCCCCGAAGGCATTGTCGAAACCGATGCCTCCGACGAGCGGTCAGCGCGCCTGGGAGACGGCAACGCGATGGAGATCACGCTACGCAAATTCGATTTGCTGAAAGAGTTGCTGTTGATGCAGGGAGTGGTAGAGCGCAAGACGACCATTCCCATTTTGGCTAACGTTTTAGTCGAGACCGACGGCGAGGGGAGGATGCGCTTGGCGGCGACGGATCTGGATCTGGCGATCGAGACCAGTTGTCCCGCCAAGATCAAGAAGAGCGGCGGCTGCGCGATCCCGGCCCGCAAACTGATCGAGTACGTGCGTCTGCTGCCCGACGCGGATCTCACCCTGAAGCTCATGGAGAACCACTGGGTGCAGATTCGCTGTGGGCGCTCCAACACGCGCATGGTGGGCATGTCGAAAGAAAACTACCCGGCGCTGCCCAGCTTTCCCGCGGGGACGGCGGTGAAGTTGCCGGCCGAGCCGCTGCAGCAAATGATCCGCCGGACCATTTTCGCCATTTCCAGCGAGGAATCGCGCTACACGCTCAATGGCGCCTTGCTGGTGCTCAAGCCTGAGAGCATGACTTTGGTAGCCACCGACGGCCATCGCTTGGCGCACATCGCCGCCGACCACGTAAAGCTCGAGGGCATGAGCGGCGAGAGCAAGGCCCTGATTCCGAAGAAGGCGATGGTGGAGTTGCAAGGGCTGCTGGAGGAAGCCGCGGAGGGATCGAGCGTCGAGTTCGCGCGCGACGAGACGCATCTGTTCTTTCGTCTGCCCGCAGCCAATGGTCAGGCACGCTGGCTGAGCGCCCGCCAGTTGACCGGCCAGTTCCCCAATTACGAGGCCGTGCTGCCAAAGGACAACAAGCGTAGTGTCAGCGTGCGCACCGAAGAGGTGGGAGCGGCGATCCGCCGCGTGGCGCAATTTGCCGACGAGCGCTCGCATGCCATTCGGCTGCGGCTCGAGACCGACAAGATGATCTTGACGTCGTCATCGAGCGAGAGCGGCGAATCCGACGAAGAGCTCGAGGCGCCTTACCAAGGCGAGCCGATGGTGATCGGTTTCAACTCCCAATACCTGCTCGAGTTCTTGGCGGCGACAGGCAGCGAGGAAGTGGTCCTGGAACTCAAGGATGAACAATCGGCCGGCCAGCTCAGGCCGAAAAACGGCGACGAATACCAATATCGCTATGTCGTGATGCCAATGCGGATTTGAGGCGTCGGAGCCGGCCATTTTCCTAGAAATTCCTTGGCCGGCGGAGGCCCGCTCCGCGCCGCGCGCCGCCAGGTTGCCGGGAGTGGTGGCGAGCTGGGCACGTCTGGCTAAGGGCCAATAAAATCAATAATTTGTCCGGTCGCGGCGATGGCGATTTCGGGCTCCGGCATGGTATTCTAAATAAGGTGGCGCGGGGTTGCGCAAGACCGGGGCTTCCCCTCTCCGACCGCCAGCCGCCGTTGCCAATTGAGCCGCTCCCGGGCCCGCCTTGCGCCGGTCCAGAAACGGCCGAGAAGACAGGACTTCCCCCGCGTGAGCACCAAACAAAAGGATTCAACTCTAGCGATCGACGAATCGGCGGCGCCGATGGCCGACTCCTACAACGCCAGCTCGATCAAGGTTTTGGGCGGCATGGAGGCGGTGCGCAAGCGGCCGGCGATGTACATCGGCTCGACGGGTGAGATGGGTTTGCACCACCTGGTCTACGAGGTGGTGGACAACTCGGTGGATGAGGCGCTGGCCGGCTACGCCAGCCGCATCGACGCGACCATTCACACGGACAACTCCGTCACCGTGGTGGATGACGGCCGCGGCATTCCGGTGGAGGAGATGGAAGTGGACGGGGAATGGCGCAGCGCGGCGGAAGTGGTCATGACCAAGCTGCATGCCGGCGGCAAGTTCGACTCCTCGACGTACAAGGTCTCCGGCGGCTTGCACGGCGTGGGCGTCAGCTGCGTGAATGCGCTCTCCGACATCTTGGATCTGGAAATCTGGCGCGGCGGCTACACCTGGATGCAGTCCTTCGCGCGCGGCGTGCCGCAGGGCCAGATGCAGAAGGGCGGCAAGACCAGCAAGCGCGGCACCAAGGTGACGTTCCACCCCGATCCGCAAATCTTCGACGTCACCGAGTACAGCTTCGACACGCTGGCCAACCGCCTGCGCGAGCTGTCGTTCTTGAACAAGGGCCTGCTCATCACGCTGACCGACGAGCGCGACGAGAAGCGGCAGGAGTTCCAGTACAACGGCGGCATCACGGAGTTCGTCAAGCACCTGAACCGCAACAAACAGGTGCTGCACGACAAGCCGATCGCGATGGAGGGCAGCCGCGAGACCGCCGGCGGGCAACTGCAGATGGAGATCGCGGTGCAGTACAACGACAGCTACACCGAGACTCTTTTCAGCTTCGCCAACAACATCAACACGGTCGATGGCGGGACGCATCTTTCCGGCTTTCGCTCGGCGCTGACCCGCACCATCAACAACTGCGGGCAGCAACTGGGGCTATTCAAGGAACTCAAGGAAAACCTGAGCGGCGACGACGTGCGCGAGGGCCTGGTGGCGGTGGTGAGCGTGAAGCTGCCGCAGCCGCAGTTCGAGGGGCAGACCAAGGGCAAGCTGAACAGCGACATCAAGGGCCACGTCGAGGCGTTCATCAACGAGAAGCTGGGCGAGTACTTCGACCACAATCCGCCGGTGGCCAAGCGCATCATCGCCAAGGCGATCGAGGCGGCGCGGGCGCGCGAGGCGGCGCGCAAGGCGCGCGACCTGACGCGGCGCAAGGGGGCGCTCGACTCCGGCGGCCTGCCCGGCAAGCTGGCCGACTGCTCGGAGCGGGATCCGGATCGCTGCGAGCTGTTCATCGTCGAGGGGGAAAGCGCGGGCGGCACGGCCAAGCAGGGGCGCGACCGGCGCTTCCAGGCGATTCTGCCCCTGAAGGGCAAGATCCTGAACGTCGAGAAGGCGCGCTACGACAAGATGCTCGGCCACGAGGAGATTCGCGCCCTGATCACCGCCATGGGCACCGGCATCGGCAAGTCGGCGGAGGACCTGGACTACGCCAAGCTGCGCTACGGCAAGGTCATCCTGATGACCGACGCCGACGTGGACGGCAGCCATATCCGCACCCTGCTGCTGACGTTTTTCTTCCGCCACATGCAGGAGCTGATTCGCCGCGGCAACATCTATATCGCGCAGCCGCCGCTCTATCGCATCAAGAAGGGCAAGAAAGAGGAGTACATCAAGGACGACAAGGAGTTCGTGCGGGTGATGATGAAGCGCATCACCGAGGACCGCGTGGTGCGCTTCGGCGAGGGCGCGGCGGTGCTCGAAGGGCAGTTGCTGACCCGCTTCCTGGTGAACCTGAGCGAGTACTTCCAGGTTTTCGACAAGGCGGACAAAAAGTTCCGCAACGCCGCCGTGACCGAAGCGGCCATCGCCGCCGGCCTGGAGCGCAAGGCGGATTTCGAAGACCAGGGGAAGCTGGAGAAGCTGGCGGCGGCGCTCAAGAAGATCGCCGGCGTCAACGAGCTGGAGCTGGCGCGCGACGAGGAGCACAACCTCTGGGAACTGCGCTATCGCGACAACAATCACGCCGAGCACGCGGTGAGCTGGGAAGTGGCGAGCCTGCCCGAATTCCGGCAGGCGGCGGCGAAGCACAAAACCGTGAAGGATTACAATCAGCCGCCGTTCCTGGTCTCCGACGGCGATTCCGTGGCGCCGGTGGAAAAGCTCAACGGACGCGATTTGCTGGATTTCGTGCTGAGCGAGGGCAAGAAGCTCTTCAACGTGCAGCGCTACAAGGGCCTGGGCGAGATGCGCGCCGACCAGCTCTGGGAGACGACCATGGATCCCGAGCGCCGCACCTTGCTCAAAGTGCGCGCCGAGGACGTGCCGCAGGCGGAAGAGATCTTCACCACGCTGATGGGCGAGGACGTCGAGAGCCGGCGCAAATTCATCCTCGACAACGCCCTCGACGTCAAAAACCTCGACATCTAGGCCTGAGCGATCAACGGGCCGCCGCACCTTGCTATTTCCGCCGGCACGCCAGGTAGCGCGCGCGAGCGCGGCGTGGTACGCTACCCGCCGCGACTGCGGAGGCGCGAACGATGCGGCGGAGGACTTGGGCGGGAGTGCGGGCGGCTTGGGCGCTAGCGTTGTTGGCGGCGCTGGCGCTGGGAGCGGCGGGAGCGGGGCTGACGCGGCCTGGCACGGTGTGGGTGCGCTGCGGGCGGCTGATCTACGATGCGCGGCAGGCGCCGCTGGCGCCGGCGACGGTGATCATTACCGACGGCAAGGTCGCCGCCGTGGGCCGCGATCTGCCGGCGCCGGCCGGGGCGGAGCGCATCGACCTGTCGCGCTACACCGTGCTGCCGGGGCTGATCGACGCGCATACCCATCTATGGACCGGGGCGCGGGGCCAGCACCCGAGCGATGCGCTGGCGGCGCTGCGCGCCCGCAAAGCGGTCGAGTACGCGCTGCGCTCGGGCGTGGTGGCGATGCGGATACTCGGCAGCCAGGGCTTCATCGACGTCGCCCTGCACGACGCCATCGAAGAGGGCGACTTCCCGGGCCCGCACATCATCCCCGCCGGCCATGCCATCTCGATTCCCGGCGGGCACGGCGATTTCCTCACCTTCGGCCCGCAATTCGGGATGGCCGACTTTTATACGCCGCTCAACGGCTTCGTCAACTCGCCGGCGGACGCGGAGAAGGCCGTTCACCTGCAAATCAAGTACGGCGCGCTGGTCATCAAGATGATGCCCTCGGGCGGAGTGATGTCGCCGCTCGACTCGCCCGACGCCGAGCAGCTTTCGCCCGAAGAGATGCGGGTGATCGTCGAGGAGGCGCACATGGCGCATCGCAAGGTGGCGGCGCACGACGAGAACCGTCAGGCCATCGCCGACGCCTTGGCGGCGGGAGTCGATTCGATCGAGCACGGCGCCGGCCTCGACGCCACGCAGGCCGCCTTCATGCGCGCGCACGGGGTCTTTCTCGTGCCGACGCTCTACATCCCCCACGCCATTCTCGACAACGCCGCCCAGGAGCACTTGCCCGACTACATGGTGCGCAAGGCGCGGGCGCTGATCGCCAGCCAGATCGCCGGCTTTCACGCCGCCCTGGCGGCGGGAGTAAAAATCGCCGCCGGTTCGGATCAGCGTTACGAGCCGGGCAAGGGGACGGTGCTCGATGAGATCGGCGCCGAGGCGAAGGAAGGCATGACGGCGCGGCAAGCGCTGATTTCGGCCACGATCGGCGGCGCCGAACTGCTCGGCCTGCCGCAGCTCGGCACGGTGGCGGTGGGCCAAGAGGGGGATTTGGTGGCGGTCGAGGGCGATCCGCTGACCGACGCCGCGGTGGTCAAGAACGTGCGCGCGGTGATCCTACGCGGGCAAGTCGTCGTCGCGCCGCGCTAAACTGCCGCGGCGATTTGGGGGAGAATAGGGACCATGGCGCGAATGGTGCATTGCGTGAAGCTGGGCAGCGACTTGCCGGGCCTGGAAGAGCCGCCGTGGCCGGGCGAGCTGGGCCAGCGCATTTTCGAAAACGTTTCCGCCGAGGGCTGGAACATGTGGAAAGAGCACGCCAAAATGCTCATGAACGAGTACCGCCTGGCCCCTTGGACGGCGGAAGCGCAAAAGCTGCTCAACGAGCAACTGGAGCAGTTCTTCTTTGGCGAAGGCGCGCAGATGCCCCCCGGCTACGTGCCACAGCGCAGCAAATAACCGAGCAGACAGGAAGGCACGGGCATGAACGCGGGACGCGTGGCGCTGATCAGCGGCGTGAGCGGCGGATTGGGCGGCGCGGTGACGCGCGCCTTCGCCCGCGCCGGCTTCACCGTGGCGGGGGTCGCGCGCGGCGCGGGCAACTTCATCGACGCCGACCTGACGCGGCCGGAGGGGGCGCGCCTGGCGGTGGAGGCGGCGTTGGGGCAGGCCGGGCGCATCGACGTGCTGGCGCACTTGATGGGCGGCTTCGCCGGCGGCCATCCGGTCGATGCCACCGACGACGAGACCTGGCAGCGCATGCTCGACCTGAACCTGAACGCGGCTTTTTATCTTTGCCGCGCCGTCTTGCCGGCCATGAAAGCAGCCGGCTGGGGCCGCATTCTCACTATCGGCTCGCGCACAGCGCTGGAGCCGGCGGCGAATTTTGCCGCGTACGGCGTGGCCAAGGCGGCGCTCGTGGCCCTGACCCGCACGTTGGCGCTCGAGGGCCGCGGGCACGGCATTACCGCCAACACGGTGCTGCCCAGCACCATCGATACGCCCGCCAATCGCGCCGCCATGCCGCAGGCCGATCACTCCCGCTGGGTCAAGCCGCAGGCCATCGCCGATTTGCTAGTATGGCTGGCGTCGGAAGGCGCCGGCGATATCAGCGGCGCGGTGGTCCCGATCTACGGGGGCGCTTAGTTCGCAACATGCGACAATTCAGCCTTTGCGTTTTGGCCGCGGTGGTGGCCGCGGGCGCCGCCAAGCCGCCGGCGCCGGTACACCTGAGCGCGCAGCAAGATCATGCGCGGCTGATGCGGCTGCTGCACATTGCCGCGCTGCGGCCCGGCGCCGACCCCGGCAAGGCGGCTACGAATCCGCCCAACTACGACGAGAGCAAGGCCGGCGGCGCGAATCTGCCGGATGCGCTGCGGCTCGACAACGGCCGGCGGGTGACCACGGCGGCGGAATGGTGGCACAAGCGGCGGCCGCAGATCGAAGCGGCCTTCGACCGGGATGTTTATGGCCGCGTGCCGCGCCACACGCCGCGCGTGGAATGGATCGTTACCAGCAGCAAGCACGAGGAACAATACGGGATTCCAGTCGTCACGAAGCGGTTGCGCGGCCACGCGGACAACTCGTCGTATCCGCCGATCGACGTCAATATCGCCCTGACACTGACCACGCCGGCCGAAGCACGCGGGCCGGTGCCGGTGATGATGGATTTCGGCTTCGATCCGGCGATGTTCGCGCGCTTCCTGGCGCAACTGAAGGCGCGGGGCGTGAAGCTGCTGCCGCCGCCGCCGGGACCGCCCTGGCAGAAACTGGTGCTGGAGCGCGGCTGGGGCTACGCGGTTTTGGTGGCAACGAGCGTGCAAGCCGACAACGGCGCGGGACTGACTGAGGGCATCATCGGGCTCAGCAATCGCGGCCAGCCGCGCCGCCCCGATCAATGGGGCGCGCTGCGCGCTTGGGCCTGGGGAGCGAGCCGAGCACTCGATTACTTCGAGAGCGATCGGGCGGTGAATGCGCAAGAGGTGGGCATCGAAGGGGTTTCGCGCTACGGCAAGGCGGCGCTGGTGGCGATGGCCGACGACCCGCGCTTCGCAGTGGCGCTCATCGGATCGTCGGGCGCGGGCGGCGCCAAGCCGTTCCGCCGCAACTTCGGCGAGCAGATCGGGAACCTGGCCGGCACGGGCGAGTATCAATGGATGGCGGGGAATTTTCTCCGTTATGACGGGCCGCTGACCGCCGCCGATCTGCCCGTGGACGCGAACGAGTTGATCGCCCTGTGCGCGCCGCGGCCGGTCTTCATCAGCACCGGCAATCCGCAGATCGAGGGCGGCTGGATCGACGACCGCGGCATGTTTCTGGCCGCGGTGGCGGCGGGCCCGGTGTACCGGCT
This sequence comes from Terriglobales bacterium, assembly GCA_050746125.1. GTDB lineage: Bacteria > Acidobacteriota > Terriglobia > Terriglobales > SCQP01 > JAJPKR01. The sequence continues at coordinate 18,713 of JBOGKX010000165.1, forward strand.
GCTCGGCGGCGAGGGGCTGGGCACGACGGCGATGCCGCCGCTGGGGACGGCGCTGATCGACGGCGACATCGGCTGGCGCCAGCACCACGGCGGCCACACGGACGGTCCCAACTGGCCGGCCTTCCTGAACTTCGCCGCGCGGCACTTTCAGCGCGGCAAGCCCAGCGCCGGCGGCTAGGCGAGAGGCAGCGCCGGCGTAAACCGCGGGCGCAGGCGGCCATGGGCGGCGCGCAAGGCGGCCTCGACTGCAGCCGGCGTGGCGGCGCGGGCGAAGATGAAGCCCAAATAGGACGCGCCTTCGGGCAATGGCTCGAGCATTTCGCCGCTTTTGGCGGTGATCACGACATCTTCGACGCCCGGCACGGCGCGAGCGGCCTCTTGCCCGCCCACTTCCCGCAAAAAGCCGCCCTCGCCGATGGGGATCATCATCACGCCGGCGGCTTGCGGCTCGCGGCGATAGCCGGCCACGGCGCGCGGTTGCAGCGCGCCGCGGAGCAAGAGCGCCTCGAGCGGGAGCGGAGCGACGGCCGCGCCGCCTCGCGGCAGAAAGCGCAAAGCTCGGGCGCACAGGCCGCCGATGGGCCGGGCCGCCACTTCCAAGACATAAACGTTGTCCCGCGCCAGTCGCGCCTCGGCGTGCAGCGGCCCATGGCGCAGCCCGAGCGCCGTCGCGGCGCCGGCGAC
>JBOGKX010000166.1:0-15092 GCA_050746125.1 Terriglobales bacterium
GGCCGGCGGCGCGGCCGGGCGCGGCGGCGCCGGCGCCGCGGCGCATTTTCCTCGCCACCGAGGATGCGCGGCTGATCGCGCTCGATGCCGCCAACGGGCGTCCGGAGGCCGGCTTCGGCGACCGCGGCCAGGTGCGCTTGAGCGATGGGGTGGGCGTCGAACGTACCGGCGAGTATCACATGACCTCGGCGCCCACGGTGGTGGGCGACGTGGTGGTGGTGGGCTCGGCGATCAACGACAACGACCGAGCGGCGATGCCGAGCGGAGTGGTGCGCGGCTACGACGCGCAGAGCGGCCGTCTGCTTTGGAAATGGGATCCCGTGCCGCACGGCGCCGGCGACCACACCGGCGCCGCCAACGCTTGGGCGCCGATGACGGCGGACGCGGGGATGGGCCTGGTCTTCGTGCCCACCGGCAGCGCCAGCCCCGATTACTTCGGCGGCTTGCGGCCGGGCGCCGGCCATTACGCCGATTCCGTGGTGGCGCTCCGCGCCGGCACGGGCAAGGTGGCGTGGAGCTTCCAGCTCGTTCACCACAACCTTTGGGACTACGACACCTCCGTGCAGCCCACGCTGCTGACCGTGCACCGCCACGGCCGGGCCATCCCCGCCATCTTGGCGGCGAACAAGACCGGCTTCCTCTTCTTTCTCGACCGCGCCACGGGACGGCCGCTCGATGCGGTCGAAGAGCGGCCGGTGCCGAAAAGCGACGTGGCGGGCGAAGTGTCGTCGCCGACGCAGCCTTATCCGCCCGCCGGTCTGCGGCTGGCGAGCATCGGGCCGCTGCGTCCGGATCAACTTTGGGGCTCGGTGGCCGATCGCACCTGGTGCCGGCAGGCGATCGCCGGCCTGCGCAACCAGGGCATCTTCACGCCGCCCAGCCTGCGCGGCTCGCTGATCATCCCGGGCAACATCGGCGGCATGGCCTGGGGCGGCGCGGCGGTGGATCCGCGCACGGGACTGCTCTATCTCAACGTCAATAACTTGCCGGCGGTCATCCGCTTGATCCCGCGGGCGCAGTTCGCGGCGGCGCGCCGCGCGCATCCGGGTCCGGAGTACGCGGCGCAGAGCGGCACGCCGTATGGGCTGAGCCGCGAGTTCCTGCTTACCGCGCAGCAGGTGCCGTGCAACCGGCCGCCTTGGGGCAGGCTGGTGGCGGTGGATTACAACGCCGGCAAGATCGCCTGGTCGACGCCGTTGGGGAGCTGGGCGGGACAATCCGGCGGCATCAACTTGGCGGGTCCGCTGGCGACGGGCGGCGGCCTGGTCTTCGAGGGCTCGACGCTCGACCGCTACCTCCGTGCCTTCGACGCTCACACCGGCCGCTTGCTCTGGCAGACCGAGCTACCTTTCAGCTCGCCCGCCACGCCGATGACGTATTTGGGCGCCGACGGCCGCCAATACCTGGTGATTGCCGCCGGCGGGCATCCCAAGATGCCAGGCGCGACGGGCGATGCGCTCGTGGCGTTCGCGCTCAAATAGCGTTTTTGGGCAGCAACGCCGGCGCGCGACGCGGCATAAAATAGAGTCGGCGTGCAAGGAAACCGCGTGGATCAGCAGCTCGACTCATCGCCAACCCCAGGGCCGCCGGCGCCCATGCCGAGCGCGCCCGCGGCTCCGGGCTGGGCGCTATTCGGCTGGCGTTGGTTCCGGGACGTGATCTTGGCGGGGCTGATCGCGCTGCTCTTCGTTTTGTTCTTATATCAGCCGGTGCGGGTCGAGGGCTTCAGCATGATGCCCCGGCTGGAGAACAACGAGCGCATCTTCATCAACAAATTCATTTATAACTTCGAGGATATTCACCGCGGCGACGTGGTGGTCTTCTGGTATCCGCTCGACACCAGCAAGAGCTTCATCAAGCGCGTGATTGGCCTGCCCGGCGACCGGGTACAGATCGTGCATGGCCGGGTGTACGTCAACGGCCGGCGGCTGGTCGAGCCCTACGTGCTGCCACGCTATCGCGATCCTTGGAGTTATCCAGAGGTGGTGGTGCCGGCGCATCACTACTTCGTTTTGGGCGACCATCGCAACTCCTCGAACGATAGCCGCAGTTGGGGCTGCCTGGACCGCGACTTCATCTACGGCAAAGCCTCGTTTGCTTATTGGCCGATGGACCGCCTCGGGCTGGTGCACTGACGTGGGCGGGGCGATAAGCGGCGCAGCGCTTTGTTGCCGGTCGCTCGGCCTCCTTCACGTACCTTGGGGTACGCTCAGTCGGCCTCGCTCCCGGCGCCTCGCGCCGCTCGCAGCATTTTTTGACGCTCCGCTGCGCTTCGCTTGGCCCCGCTCGAAAGTCGTCGCGGTGGACCGGGCGCGCCCTCGGCGGCAGTTACGTTTGGGCGGGGCGATAAGCGTCGCCGCAGGGCTCAAGGCTCATGGTTTGGAGCCGGCGGCCTAGGCTGCCGCGCGCGGCTAGAGGCGGTGGCGCTCAAGGCGGCGGTAGAGACCGCTGCGGCTCAAGCCCAGCGCCTTGGCGGCGTGGCTCACGTTGCCGCCGAAACGGGCCATGGTCCTTTGAATCAGCACGCGCTCGACTTCATCGAGGGTCATCTCCTCGAGCTTCGGCACGGCGGGATCGGCGACTGGCGCGGCGAGGCCGAGATCCGCGATGCTGACCGCCTCGCCGGAAGCCAGCAGCACGGCGCGCTCGACGGCGTGCTCGAGTTCGCGCACGTTGCCGGGCCAGGAGTGGGCCAGCAGCGCTTGCAGGGCGCCGGCCTCGAAGCGGCGCACCGGCTTCTTGTAACGGGGCGCGAACTGGGCCAAGAAGTGCTCGGCGAGGATGGGAATGTCCTCGCGGCGATCGCGCAGCGAGGGAAGGCGCACCTCGACGGTATTGAGGCGGAAGAGCAGATCTTGGCGGAACTGGCCGGCGGCGGCGGCCTGGGCCAAATTGATGTTGGTGGCGGAGAGCACGCGCACGTCCACGCGATGGGTGCGGGAAGAGCCGACGCGCTCCAGCTCACCGCTTTGCAAGACGCGCAGGAGCTTGGCCTGCTGGCTGAGCGGCACGTTGCCGACCTCATCGAGGAACAGCGTGCCGCCGTCGGCCAATTCGAAGCGGCCGACACGGTCGCTCTTGGCGTCGGTGAAGGCGCCTTTGACGTGGCCGAATAGCTCGCTCTCGAAGACACCTTCGGGAAGGCCGCCGGTATTGACCGCGACCCAAGGCTTTTGCGCGCGCGGCGAGAGGGCCTGCAAGGTGCGGGCGATCAGCTCCTTGCCCGTGCCGTGCTCGCCGCTGACCAACACATTGGCCTCGGAGGGGCCGACGCGGGCGACGAGCTCGAGCACGGCGCGCATGGCGCGCGACTCGGCGATGAGCACGGGGCGGCCGGCGGCGCGCAGCAGCTGATTTTCGGCTTCCAGGCGCTGCTGGCGGCGGACGGCGCGGCCCAACTCGACCTGCGTGCGCAGAATGGTCAGCAGGCGCTGATTTTCCCAGGGTTTTTGAATGAAATCGCGGGCGCCGCGGCGAATCGTTTCGACGGCCAAATCCACGCTGCCCCAGGCAGTCATGACCACCACCGGCAGGCGGGCATCGAGGCCGAGAATCTGCGCCAGCAGGTCCAGGCCCTCGGCACCGGACGTGGTATCGCGAGCGTAGTTGAGGTCAATCAGCGCGGCGTCGAAGTCGCGCGCCGCGAGCGCAGCCAATACGGCCGCGGGCGAGGCGGCGGTTTCGACCTGGTAGCCCTCGGGCTTGAGGAGCAGGCGCAGCGACTCCAGCACCGCCGATTGGTCGTCGGCGAGCAAAATCTTGGGCTGCACCGCCCGCTGCGGCGCGCCGGGGGCGCCAAGGGGGGTAGCGAGCGGAAGATTCACGGCGGAGGACATCATCACTTCCCTTATGCGTAAATCATAGCCAGCGTTCAGCGCTTGCGACCGGGGAGAGCCGGAATCTTCCACGGGACGGCGGCGGGCGGAGGCGCGGAGCGAGCCTGCGCGGCCGGCAACTGCACCTGAAACTCCTTGAGGATCGTGCCCTGGGCTTTCGCCAATTCGATCTGGGATTTGGCGTAAGCGGCGCGCGCCTCGATCTCGGCTTTCTGCAAGTCCAACAGCGCGTTTTGGGCGGCAATGACGGTGGTAACCGTGGTCGCCCCCATCTGCATGCGGGTGCGAGCGTTGTCGAGAGCCTGCCGCGCCAAGTCTTTGGCGGCGGTGACCTCTTGCAGCTTCTGCACGGCGCCGTCGAGGTCAATCAGGTCGGAATCGACTTGCTGAGCGAGCTGGTTTTCTTGATTGCGGAACTGCACTTGCGCCTGGGCGTAATCGAGCTCGGCGCGGGCCTGGTCGGCTTGGTTGACGCGGCTGCGCAGGGGAAGATCGAGCGAGAACCCCAGAGCGTAATCCGGAAACTGGCGATGCAGGGATTGCGTGAAAGCCTGGCTGATGCCGCCGGGCAGGGGCGGCAGCATATTGGCGGTCGGGCAGGGGAAGGTTGGGACGGCGCAGTTGGCGCCCCTGCCGGAGAGGCCGCTGGCGCTATAAGAAGCGCCGACCCAGAGACTGGGCATCAGACGGTCGCGCGTGACCTTGACGGCGACTTCCTTCGATTGCAGGTTGTAACGGTCCTGCTCGATTTCGGGGCGATTGACGAGCGCCTGCCGGATCACCGCCTGCTCGGAGAGATTAGGCGGGCCGGCGGGCAAGGGCAAGGTATCCACGGCCACGAAGCGGGCGGCGATCAGGGGCTCGCTCCACTGGCGCGCGAGGGCGAACTTGAGCTTGGTGGCTTGCTTGCGAGCGTCGGTGTCGGCGGTGATTTCGTTTTGCCGCAGCGTGGTGCGCTGGCTTTCGACTTGGATCAGCTGATCTTCGGGGGCTTTGCCGCTCTGGACCAACTCGCGCGTATCGGCGAGCAACTGGTCGCCAAAGTCGCTAGCCTGTTTGGCGATCGCGACTTCCGCTTGCAGGCGGGCCAAGTCCCAATAATCCTCGGCGGCTTGCGCCACCGTCTCGATGACTTTTTGCCGGAAAACGGCATCGGCGATCTTGCCCTCGTTGCGGGCGACGATGATCTGGGCGCGATTGATGATGGAATGAATGCCGCCGGGCAGGATCTCTTGCCCGATGCCAAGGGAGAGATTGCTGACCACCTCCGGATTGAAAAACAGCTGATTCGAGTTCTGGTATTGGCGGGCGCTAAAGCCGCTCACGGAAACGGCCGTGCCGGTGGGAAAGCCCTGGCTATAGCTGACGCCGCCGTAGGCGGAATTGGACTCGGCCACGGAGGTGCCCAAGAGAATCGGGTTGCCGAGCGGCGTTTTCGAGTGCTCCGTGCCGAAAAAGACCGAGACATCGGGGTCGTAAGGGCCGCCGCCGGGGGCGCGCAAGCCGCCGCCGCCGCCCGCAAAGCCGCCGGCGCCGCCGGTGCCGCCCCCGCCGCCGCCGGAGGTGCTAGCACCGATGGCGCCGCTGAAGAGCGTGGTGGGACCGGAGACGCCGGCGGCGCCGCGGGCCGCGCCGCCGCCTTCGGTGCGCAGCAGGTCGGCGAGCGCGTCGAGGCGATCGTAGTCGGCGGAGGCGATGGCGAGATTGTCAGCCAGGGCCAGCTCGATAACGTTCTTGAGGGTCAGCCGCACGGTGCCGGATTCGCTCCGCTCGACGAGCTGGGGAGGGTTCTTGAGCCCGATCTTGCCCAGGTTCCAGGCGCGAAAGGTGTGCCAATAGAACGGAAAGATGGGCTGATGCATGAAGTCCACCTTTGCGGGCACGGCGGTGTTGACGACGGTGGCCGCCGCCTGGACAGGCGGGGCGGCGGATTGCGGCGGCGCGGCTTGCCCCGAGGCGAGCGGGCTGGCGGCGAGCGCCAGGAGGCCGAAGGCGGCAAAGCGGGCCAATGGTCGGCTGATGTTGGACATGATTTCGAATGCCTCGCTCTACTTCCCCACCCGCCTTAGGCCGAACGGGCGCCGGCTTTTTCCTCGCCCACGATCCAGCCGTCCTTGAGCTGGATGGTGCGGTGCCCGTAGGAGGCGTTGACCTCCGAGTGGGTGACTTGCACGATGGTCGTGCCCTCGTCGTTGAGCTTCTTGAAGAGCTCCATGATTTCCCGGCCCTGCTGCGAGTGCAGGTTGCCGGTCGGCTCGTCGGCCAGGATCAGCTTGGGGTTGGCGATGACGGCGCGGGCCACGGCGACCAACTGCTGCTGCCCGCCGGAGAGCTGGTTGGGAAAGAGGTCTTTTTTGCCGACGATGTGAAAGCGGTCGAGCGAGTCGCAGACCATGCTGGCGCGCTGGGCGCGGGGGATGTTGCGGTAGGAGAGCGGCACGTCCAGATTCTCGTAAACGGTCATGCTGTCGAGCAGGTGGTAGCTCTGGAAGACGAAGCCGATGGTGCGCTTGTTCAGCTCGTTGCGGTCCTTGGTTTTCAAGCGGTGGACGGGCTGCTCGAGCAGGTAGTATTCGCCGGCCCAAGCGCCGTCGAGCAAGCCCAGGATGCTGAGCAGCGTGCTCTTGCCGGCGCCGGAAGGCCCCATGACGGTGACGAACTCGCCTTCCCGAATGTCGAGGTTGATGCGGCGCAACACCCAGGTGGTCTGGCCGCCGGCGGTATAGGATTTTTCGAGGTTGCGGAGTTGAATCATGATGCAGCCTTCCCGCGCGCCCGGACGCACACCCCCACCGCCGCGCCGCGCCAGGCGGCGCCGTATGGAAGGGAAAGGCGGCGCGATTAAACCGAGCCGGCCTCCAAGGCGGCCAGCTCCTGCTCCTCGACGACGCGGCCGTCAAAGAGGTGCACGGTGCGGTCGGCGTGCCGCGCGAAGCGGGCGTCGTGCGTCACCATGCAAATGGTGGAACCCTCGCCATGCAGCTTGCGCAGCAGATCCATGACGGCTTCGCCGTTGCGCGAGTCGAGGTTGCCGGTGGGCTCGTCGGCCAGCAGGATCGAAGGGCTGCCGCATAGGGCGCGGGCCACCGCCACGCGCTGCTGCTGGCCGCCGGAGAGCTGGCTGGGCAGGTGGCGGGCGCGGTGGGCCATGCCGACTTTTTCCAGCGCGTCGTTGGCGCGCTGCTTACGCTCGGCGGGCCGCATGCCGCGGTAGGTGAGCGGCAGTTCGACATTTTCGAAGACGTTGAGGTCGCCGATCAGGTTGAAACTCTGGAAAATGAAGCCGATTTCGCGATTGCGGATGCGCGCCCGCTCGCTCAAGTTGAGCGATTCGACGGGGCGGCTGTTGAGCACGTAGGCGCCGTCGGTGGGGGAATCGAGCAAGCCCAAGATGGAGAGCAGCGTCGATTTGCCGCAGCCGGAAGGGCCGGCGATGGAGATGTATTCGCCGCGCTTAATTTCCAGGTGGATGCCGGAGAGGGCGTGGGTTTCGACCTCGTCGGTCATGAACACCTTGGTGATGTTGTCGAGGCGGATCAGGCCGCGGTCCGCGTCGTTGCCGGTGACGTTTGCTGGCTCGCTCATTCCTTGCCGTTGCCTCCCAGGGCGGACCGCTCGGCGGCCCTATTTCAACTCCACGCGATCGTAATTTTCTTGCGCCGACATGTCGGAGAGGATCACCTGATCGCCCTCGCGCAGGCCGCCGAGAATTTCCACTTCATTCACCGAGGTGCGGCCGATCTTGACTTTGGTGCGCACCGCATAGCGGCCGCCATCGACGAGCTTATAGAGAGTGATATCGCTGTTGGCCTGGCCGAAGGCAGGGCGGCCGACATGCAGCACGTCGGCCAGCCGCTCGAGCTGCACCGTGCCCTCGACGCTGAGGTCGGGGCGAGCGCCGGGCGGCAGCGCGCCATCGAGGGCGCAGTCCACGGTGACGGTGCCGTTCAAGACGGCCGGATCGATGCGGATCACATGACCAGGCACCAGGCCCACGTGGGTATCGATCTGGGCCGGCTGGCCCAAGGCGATATCCTTGGCCTCGGTCTCGGCGATCTTCAACTCCGCTTTGAGCTTGGTGGGATCGGCGACTTTGGCCACCGGGGTTCCCGCCGTCACCTGCTGGCCGACTTCGATTGGAGTAGGGAGCTCTTCCAAGATGCCGGCCAAGCCGGCGCGCACTTGCAGGGCCTGGACTTGGCTGGTCTTCAACTGGTACTCGGCTTGCGCCTGCTGGATTTTGGTGGCGGAGGAGGCCAGTTGCGCCTGCTCGGAGTTCCGCACCGCCGCCAGGCGGTCTTTTTCCATGGCGGCGTCGGTGGCCAGGCCTTGGGTCTTGGCGCGCGCCACCTCAAGGTCCACTTGCGCGACCAAGCCTTTCTTGGCCAGCGCCTCGTCGCTTTCGAGTTCGACCTGCGCCTGGCGCAAATTGGATTGAGCTTGCGCCAGCGTGGCGCGCTGCGCCATCACCTGCGCGTCGAGCTGCGCTTTGAGATTGTTGTAGTCGGCTTGCGCCGCCTTGAGGGCGTATTCGTCGCTGAGCTGCTGCTGAATGAGCTGCGGATTGCTCATCACCAAAATGACGGTGCCGGCTTGCACCTTCGAGCCGGGCAGAACTTTCCGTTCGATGATGCGGCCTTCGTTTTGCGCCGGAATCAAGCGCGTCTCGACCGGGACCAAGGTTCCCAGCCCGCGCACCTGGCGCAGCATCGGACCGCGAACGACGGGCTCGATCCATACCGTGGCACGGTCCACCGAGGGCGGCGCCGGCTTCAGGCGGCTGACCGCGAGCGTGATAGCCGCCAGCACGACAATGCCGATCACGGCATAAAGAATGCGCATGCGGCGGCGCTTTTTAGCTTGGGATGGGCGAGCGATGTCCATGAGAATGGCAAAAGCAAGGCGGGGCAAGGGCCAGCGCCCGGCTCTACTTAACGGTTTTTATCGCATCCTGCGTGCCATCGGGCGAGTTCTTCAATGACTTTATTCTGCGGCAGTTATCGCCCTGCCGAAGCATCGGCCGCGAGTGATTATGTTCGCTTTTGCGACGGAAGTGTTCGAAACCGGACAGGCGGCAGCGGGGGAGCGGTCGCCGCAGGGCCGCTCCCAGTTGCCGCGACCTGGCTCAGTTTGGGCACGAATGTCGGGGAGCGGCGGACGCAACTGGCGCGAGCCATCGCCGCGCTGCCGGCGAGCGGCGTAGCGCCGACCGCCATTTCGCGCCTCTACGCGACGGCGCCGGTGGACATGCGCGGCCGCTGGTTTCTCAATTGCGTGGTGCGCGGCGAAACCGCCTTGACCCCGCTGCGGCTGCTGCGGCGGCTGCGCGGGCTGGAACGCGCGCTAGGGCGGCGACGCCTGGGGCCGGGCTATCAGCCGCGCCCGATCGACATCGACATCCTGCTCTACGATGGCTGGCGCATGGCGACCCGCGAACTCGCATTGCCCCACCCCGGCATCGGGCGGAGGCGGTTTCTGCGGCTGGGGCTTCGCGACTTGGGTGCGCCGCTGCCGATGCGGGCGACGGCGGCGGTGGGGCGGCAAGCGCTGCGGGTGGAAGCGGCGGGCAATTGGTGGAGCGGGGATTAGGCGCTGGCGGCGGAGCGGCGGCTGAGCTGACCGCAGGCGGCAAAGACGTCGCGGCCGCGGGGGCGGCGGATGAACGCGGGCAGGCCGGCGGCGCACAAGCGCGTCTGGAAGGCGCGCACGCGCTCGGGCGGCGAGGACGCCCAGGGCAACTCGGGACCGGCGTTCCAGGCGATCAGATTGACCTTGGCGCGAATGCCGTGCAAGAGCGCGAGCAAACGGTCGGCATCGGCATCGGCGTCGTTGGTTCCGGCCAAGAGCACGTATTCGAACGTGAGGCGCTCGCGCGGCGCGAGGGGAAACGCGCGCGCGGCGGCCAGCAGCGCGGCGAATCCACCCTGGGCGCGGTGAATGGGCATCAGCTGTTGGCGGGCTTCTTCGCTGGCGGCATTGAGCGAAATGGCCAGCCGCGGCCGTAGCGGCTCGGCGGCGAAGCGGCGGATCATTGCGACGATGCCGGCGGTGGAAATGGTGATGCGGCGGAGGGGCAGGCACAGCCCCTGCTCGTCGGTGAGAAGGCGCACCGAGCGCATCACCGCGTCGTAATTCAGGAAGGGCTCGCCCATGCCCATGAAGACCAGGTTGAGACGGTCATTCGAGCCCGCGCCGCGGCGCAGCCCATGCTCGGCCACCAGCAGGAGCACCTGGGCGACGATCTCGCCGGCCGAAAGGTTGCGCCGCAGGCCGAGCAGCGCGGTCAGGCAGAAGCCGCAGTTGACCGGACAGCCGACTTGGCTCGAGATGCAAAGCGTGGAGCGGCGGCGAATGACGCCGTGGGCGCCGTCGAAGACTTCGTCGGGCAGATAGACGGCTTCGACCCGTTCACCGTCGGCCAGGCGCAGCAGATAGCGCACCGTGCCGTCGATCGAGGCGTAGCGCCCCTCGACCGCCGGCCAATGCAAGGGCATCCGCTCCTCCAGCTCGCGCCGCGCCGTGGCGGGCAAGCCGGTGGCTAGCTCCCAGCGCGCGATCTGGCGGCGATGGATGGCAGCGAAAACTTGCGCGGCGCGAAAGCGGGGCCAACCCCAGCCTTGGACCGCCGCCGCCAGCTCCGCCGGCGCCAGTCCCAGCGGATCCAGGCCGCCCGGAAGGGTCGGCCGAGGCGCCGGTGCAGCGAGCTCGGGCTGGCTTAAGGAGGCCATGGGAACGATGCTAGCATGCGAAATCCGCCCGGGGCTTGCGATGTAAGCCATTTATATGCAATGGCTTAGGAGCTCGGGCGCGCGGCGAGATCTTTGTGTCACAATAGGAAGTAACCGCCGGAGGTCCGGAGCGCCGCCAAGCGCCCGATCGGTGGCAGTTCCAGCGAACCGGAGGGAGCCAAGTTCGATGACAGCCCCTACCTCGCCGCTTGTCCGCGCGGACCAACCCCAGACCATCGAGCGCACGGTCTTAACCAACGGCCTTTCGATCGTCAGCGAATCCATGCGCCACGTGCGCTCGGTCTCGCTGGGGATTTGGGTCAAGTCCGGCTCGCGCCGCGAGGAAGCGGCCGACAACGGCATTACCCACTTCATCGAGCACATGGTCTTCAAGGGCACCGAGCATCGCTCGGCCGAAGAGATCGCCCGCTCCGTGGATGCGATCGGAGGCAATCTCGACGCCTTCACGTCGAAGGAGACGGTCTGCTTCAGCGCCAAGGTGCTCGATGAGCACTTGCCCATTGCACTGGAGGTGCTGGCCGATTTGGTGCGGCATCCCCTGTTTCGCGAGAGCGACATCGAGCGCGAGCAGGGCGTGATCTTGCAAGAGATCAAGATGGACGAGGACAACCCCGACTATCTGGTCCACGAGATCTTCACCCAGAACTTCTGGAAGGATCATCCTCTCGGCCGCCCGATCCTGGGCACGAAGGAGACGATTCGGGCGCTGCGCCAGGAGCACCTATTCCGTTTTTACCAAGGCAGCTTTTCGCCCGACAATCTGATCGTCGCCGCGGCCGGAAACCTGGAACACGCGCGGCTGGTGGAATTAGCTACGCATTGGTTCGAGGATCTCAAGCAGCGGCCCAACGGCCACGTGGAAACCACGCCCAAGAGCCACGCGCGCATCGTGCTGCGCAACAAGAAGCAACTGGAGCAAGTGCAGCTATTCCTCGGCATGCCTTCGTATCCCGTGACGCACGAGCGGCGCTATGCCTGGTCGGTGCTGAACATGCTGCTGGGCGGGGGCATGTCGTCGCGGCTGTTCCAGAACATTCGCGAGCGGCAAGGCCTGGCTTATGCGGTGTTCAGCGATCTCAACCCCTACCGCGATACCGGCATGTTCTGCGTGTACGCGGGCACCAGCGTGCAAACGGTGCCGAAAGTGGTGCGATCGGTGCTCGACGAGTTGCGCTCCCTCAAGGAGCAGCCGGTGCCCGAGGACGAGTTGCGGCGTGCCAAGGATGGCCTCAAGGGCAGCCTCATGCTGGGACTCGAATCCACCGGCGCCCGCATGTCGAACCTGGCGCGGCAGGAGATCTATTTCAACCGCCGCATCGGGCTCGACGAGATGCTGAGCCGCATCGAGCAGGTGGACGCGGCGGAAATTCAGGAGATCGCGCGCGACTGCTTCGTCAGCGAAAAGATCGGTTTTACCGCGCTCGGCAACCTGAACGGGCTGAAAGTAACGCGCGCCGAACTGGCGATTTAAGCGGGGTGATAAGCTTCGCCGGGCATCGTTCTCCGCTGCGCCTCGGGGACCCCGGGCTCGCCTCGCTCCGGCGTGGTTAGCCGGCAGGGGACCCGCCCCGCGGAAGTTTCGGCGGTGGACTCGGGGGCCGCCGCCGGCGGGGCTAGCGCAGCTTTTCGCCCAGTTGGTGCAGCAGGCGCTCCAGATCTTTATTCGTTTGCCGCTCCCGGTCGATCTTGCGCACGGAGTGGATCACCGTGGAATGGTGCTTGCCGCCGTAGAAGCGGGCGATCTCGGGCAGCGAAGCGTCGGTCAGCTGCTTGGCCAAGAACATGGCGATCTGGCGCGGATAAACGATGTGCTTGGAGTTGTTGCGGGCCTTGAGATCGGCCACGCGCATGGAAAAGTGCTCGGCGACCGTTTTGGCGATTCCCTCGATATCCACCTTGCGCTGCTGCTGGTCGATGATGTGCCTGAGCGCCTCTTGCGCGACGGGTATGGTCACGGGCAGGTTCTTGACCGAGCAATAGGCCAGCAGGCGGACGAGCGCGCCCTCAAGCTCGCGCACGTTGCTTTTGACGTTGCCGGCGATGAATTCCGCCACCTCGGGAGTCAAATCGGGAGCGACGTTGTGGCTGGCGCGCTCGGCCTGCGCCTTGCGCATCAGGATGGCGATGCGCGTCTCCAAGTCCGGCGGCTGGAGGTCGGTGATCAGGCCCCACTCGAAGCGGGAGCGCAAGCGCTCCTCGAGCTGCGACAGTTCCTTGGGGGGGCGGTCGCTGGAGATGACGATTTGCTTTTCGGCGCCATGCAGGGTGTTGAAGGTGTGGAAGAACTCCTCCTGCATCCGCTCTTTATTGGCGATGAATTGAATGTCGTCGATCAGCAGCACGTCGATCGAGCGATAGCGATCGCGGAAGGCGATGGTCTGATTGTTGACGAGGGCCCCGATCAGCTCGTTGACGAAACGCTCGGCCGTGACGTACTCGATGCGCAGTTGCGGATAGCGCTGGCGGGCGTGGTGGCCGATGGCGTGCATCAGGTGGGTCTTGCCCATGCCCACGCCGCCATAGAGGAAGAGCGGATTGTAGGCATGGCCGGGGCGATCGGCGGCGGCCTGGGCGGCGGCATGGGCGAATTGATTGGAACCGCCGACCACGAAGGTGTCGAAGGTATAGCGGGGATTCAGGGTGTTGGCGACGCTCTCGAAATCCAGCCGCTGCTGCAAGGGCCCGCCGCCGCGCGCGGCGGGCGGCTCGGCGGGGGGCGGCGGCACGAAGCGCAGATTGCGGACCACGGACTCCAGGTGCAGGCGGGCGATGGCCTGCTCGATCTGTGGGCCGAACTTTTCCCCCACTTGCTCGAAATCCGGGGTGGGGACGGCCACGTACAGCGTGCCGCCCTCCAGGCGCTCCTGCTGGGTGGGGCGCAACCAGGTGTTGTAGCTATGGGGATTTAGTTGTTTTTGGATTTCGCCCAGGATTTCGTCCCAGGTGGATCGCGTTTTCGCCGATGACTGAGCCATGAACTTGCCGTGCTTCCCGCCCTCGCTCCCGCGACAAGCGCCCCGATTGCGCGCCGGCGGCTCTCGGCTGGCCCTTCCGACCCTCGGGCTTGCCCGCGGGAGGACGGGGCGGGAAAAAATTTGCGAGAGGCTTGTTGTTTTACGCTTCCCAGCGGGAATTTTCAACCGGAAAGTTCCTCCACTTGGGAGGAGCTCTTGGGGACGCGTGACAAAGGACGGCAAGTGTGCTGAGAGGATAGAGGATACCCGACAGCGGCAGGTGGAGCGCGGGCGCGTGAAGCGGTTATAATCGAAAAGTATTTGCGGCGCGTGCCCATTGATCGGCCCCGCGCGGTCCGGTCCCCAACCTCCAGGCTTCCACTCGCTTTTCGATCTCGCCGGTGGCGGGACGGGGAGGCGAAGCGCGCACCGAGAACAAGGCCATGCCGAAACGCACTTTTCAACCGAATCGCCGCCATCGCGCCAAAACCCACGGCTTTCGCGCGCGCATGGCCAGTAAAAATGGGCGGGCCGTCCTGGCCCGGCGCCGTGCCAAGGGGCGCAAGCGAGTCGCCGTGAGTGCCGGACATCGCGACTAAAGAAACGCGCACGCAGGCGCGCCGGCTGCGGCGCCGGGGGCAATATCGCGCCGTGTACGAGCACGGGCGGCGGCGGCCCGGCCCGCATTTCGTGCTCTTCGTCCGGCCCGCGCCGGCGGGCGAGAGCGAATCGCGAGTGGGCATCGCCGCCTCGCGGCAATTGGGCGGCGCGGTGGCGCGCAACCGGCTGCGGCGGCGGCTGCGCGAGGTGGTGCGCCGCAACTGGACGGCGCTGCCGGCGGGCTGGCACGTCGTGATCCACCCGCGACGCGAAGCAGCGGCCGCCGACTTCGCCGTGCTGGAGGAGGAATGGCGGCGGGCGCTGGCGCAACTCGGCGCGGCGCGGCAACAGGACCATCGCTCATGAAGACCTTAGCCAGCGGCAGGGCCGCCCAATTTCTGGACGCCGCCGGCGTTACCGGCAGCCGCCGGGAGGCCCCAGCGCGCAACGGCGCGCCGGGGACCCCGGGCTGCGCGGCCGGCGACGGAAGCTCGCGCCGTTCCGGGCCTCTCCAAGTTGCCGCGATTGGGCTGCTGCGCGGCTATCAATTCGCCATCTCGCCCTGGCTGCCGCCGGCCTGCCGCTACTCGCCGACGTGCAGCGAGTACGCCATCCAGGCGGTGCGCAAGTACGGAGCGGGGCGCGGTGGCTGGATGGCGCTGCGGCGCCTGGCCCGCTGCCATCCATTCCATCGCGGCGGGTTCGATCCGGTACGGTAAGGAATTAAGGGCTTGAACGACGATTTCAATTTCGAGCGCAATCTGATTTTGGCTTTCGTGCTGGTGGCGGTCGTGGTGCTGATCGGCCTGCCATTTTTGCAGAAGCCACCCGCCCGGCCGGCGGCTAACGCCCCCCGCCCCGCCGCCACCGTGCCCGGCCCAACCGCCGCCAAGCCGCCACCCGCCGCCGCGACGTGGTCGGAAGCGGTCGAGGACGTCGAGTGAGTGCAGCTC
>JBOGKX010000167.1:0-7052 GCA_050746125.1 Terriglobales bacterium
CGCCCAGCTCGCCGCCGCCGATGCCGGCGCCGCCTCCGCGCCGGGATCGAGCGCGGCCGCCACCCAATTCGCGCGCGCGCCCAGTTCCTCGGCTCGCGCCCGGCAGCGCGCGCACTCCCGCAAATGAGCGGCCACGCGCTCTTCCTGCTCCGCCTCCAAGCCGCCATCCCACCGTGCTCGCAACTCCCCGTCGGAAATGCAGCTCATGTTCCGTCTCCTTCTCTTAGGGCGCTCCAAAGCGCCGCTTGAACTCCTTCTCGAAGGCGGCTTCGGCCCGCGCCAGCAACGTGCCGATCGAGCTGGCTCGTACGCCGGCCGCGGCCGCCATCTCCCGATAGCTGGCGCCGGAGTGCCGCAAAACCAGCAGCGTCGCCTCCCGCCGCTTCAGCCGCCCCAGCACCGCCCGCGCCTGCGCCGCCCGCCGCGCCGCCAGCAACTGGCCGAGCGGCGTGGCCACGGCCGCCACGGCGGCAATTCCCGCGCTCGCCAGCGCCTCGTAATGCCGGCGCCGCCGCCGCGCCCGCACCGCGTCGAGCCCGGCGCGAGTGACGGCGCGATAGAGCCAGCCGGCTAGGTTCGCGCGCTCGCGCGGCCGCGCCCGATACAGTTTCCAGAACGCCTCGCCGGCCAGCTCTTCGGCCCCGGCCGCGTCCTCGGCCAGCCGCCGTGCCGCGCGCGCTATGCGCGCGAAATGCTCGTGAAAAAGGGCCTCGAACTCCCCCGGCCCCCAATCGGCGGCGCGAGCGGGCGGCGCCGCGACGCGCGCCGCGGCGGCGTTGGATAGGGCGGCGAGAGGCGACTCTCGAGTCTCTTTCAACATCGTCTAACGCCGCTCGCGCAACTTCCGTGACAGGGCGGGTGCGAATCCCATGCTAGAATTCTTCCACTCATTTCTACTGCCCGAAGACTTTGGAGTTCAGCATTGCAAGCGCCGCCCGCCCAGCCCTAATCGTCGAGCCCTATTTCAGCCCCCGCCTTTGGGGCAGCCGCGACTTGCGCCCTTTTTATCCGGACCTGGGCAATCCGCCCGAGCCCATCGGCGAAGCTTGGCTGTCCGCCGATCGCTGCCGCTTGCGGGGCGAACCCGCCACTCTCGGCGAAATTGCCGCCGCGAGGCCGGAGATTTTCGGCCGTCTGCCCCCCGCGCCGGCGCGCGGCTTTCCACTGCTGGTCAAATTACTTTTCACTTGTGACTTCCTTTCCGTGCAGGTTCACCCCGACGACGCCTATGCGCGCCGGCATGGGTTCGGAATCGGCAAGACGGAAATGTGGCACGTGTTGCGCGCCGAGCCGGGCGCGCGCGTGGGATTGAACTTGGCGCCCGGCAAGTCGCTGGCCGACTTGGCCGCCGGCTGCCGCCAGGGCCGCAGCCGCGAGTTGTTGCAGTGGTGGGAGGTGGCGCCCGGCGACAGCTTTTTCGTGCCGGCGGGTACGGTTCACGCCCTGGGTCCCGGGCTCGTGCTCTGCGAAGTGCAACAGGCCTCCGATACCACCTTTCGCCTCGACGACTTCGGCCGCCGCGATGCCAGCGGCCAACTGCGGGAGCTGCACTGGGAGCACGGCATGGCCGTGGCGCACCCCCGCACCGCCGCCGGCCGCGTGGGCCGCAATGCCGCCAGCCGGGGCGGCACGCTGGCCAGTTGCGAATATTTCCATGTCGAGAAGCGAGTGCTGGAGGGCGAGCCCGCTCTCGTGCCCACCGCCTTCCGCATCCTCGTGCCGCTCGCCGGCAGCGTCTCCCTGGCGCAACGCGCCGATGCTCCCATCCCCTTGCCTCTCGCCCATGCGGCGGTTCTGCCCGCTGGCGCCGGCCCATGGCATCTCGCCGGCCGCGGCCAAGTGCTCGACGTCACTTTGCCCTAGGCGTGAACCGGATGCATGGGCGCCGGCGCGGGGCGCAGGCGCGGCCAGCCGAGATAGAGCGCCCGCCCCTGTGCTCCCAGTCCGAAGATGGTGATCGCTAAGCACGCCAGCAGTCCCAGGTGAAAAGGCAGGTTGAGCGCCACCCGCTCGATCGCCAGGCCCACCGCCAGCGCCGGCCAGGCTTGCATGGCGAAAAGCGGCGTGGCACCCAACACGCTGCGGCCAATCCACAGGCCGACGATCACCTCGGCGAGATAGATCGCGATGGCGTAGGCAAAAGCGAGGATCACGGCCAGCGGCAGGCCGATTACGGTGATGGCTAGCAAAATCGCTATCACCGGCGTCGCCACTAGGGCGATTACGCCCAATCCGAAACTGCGGCCGGCGCTGCCGGCGCCCGCCTCCACCTCGCCCAGCGAGCGGCGGGCAAAGCCCGGCAGCGCGGCCAGCATGAGCCAGCCCACCAAAAAAGCCGCCGCCCAGAGCAATACCTGGTACCAATAAAAGGAGCTTTGCCGCCATTGCGCCACGGCGCGATGGGCCACGTATTGCCAGCCGCCGGCCAGCGTCGCCCCCGGTGCGAGCCGCGGCGGCGATTTGCCATAGACCGTCAAGCGCTGGCCAACGCGCGTGCTGGCGGCGATTTCGACGCGTCCCCCATGCAAATCGGCTTTGCCGCCCACCGTGCCGGCCAGATCGGCAGCACCGGTATGGACGATCAGATCGCGCACCGTCGCGCCCTCGAAATCCAACGTGCCGCAACTGAGCGTGGCGGCGCCGAGCCGGCCGCTGGGCCCGATATGCACGTGGTGCACGAAGCCGTAAAACTGGCGCTCGATGCTGCCCGCGATCTCGACCGAATCGGCAAACGCGAAAAGGCCGCCGCCGACCCGGCCGGGAATATTGACGTACTGGGCGAAAGCGATGACATTGCCATCGACCTGGCCGTTGATCGTCAGCTCGCGCGCCCAGCTGACCACGTCGCCCTCCACCGTGCCGTCAATGCGGACCGCATCGCCCGTGACGAAGAGGTCGTCGTGCAGCGTCTGGCCGGCCGGCAAGACGTAGCTGGGACCGCGAAAGGTGCGCGCCGCGGCGGCCCCAGGCGGCGCGAGGAGCAATACCGCCATCAGCGCCATGCCGGCGGGCGCATGCCAGCGGCGACGCCGCCGCGGCAGTAGCAAGGCGAAGACCAGCGCGACCAGGGCCGCGAAGACGGAGAGTTGGAGGCCGCCGAGCACCGCCCCCCAGCGTTGCCAAAATAGGCCGTCGAAGAAGACCGTGGTCAACAGATCGGCGGCGCCCCAGACGTGGGTCACCATCCCTGCCAGCGGCGCCAGCATAATGGCCGCCGCCGCGCCGGCCGCCAAGCCGCCGCCCGCCAGCAAGGCCGGCCAAAACCAGCCCCGCGGCGCGGCCGCGCCCGCCGGCGCGGGATCGGCTTCTCGCAAGGTCTGGTGCAGCCAGCGGGATTCGCGCTCGAGGCGGTTCAAAAGCCCGCTGCACCGCCGGCAGGTTTCCGCGTGAGCCGCCGCCCGAATGGCTCCTTCGGGCGGCAATTCGCCGTCCAAAAAAAGCAGCGCTTCCAGGGCGTCGAGATGTTCCTTGCCCGGCGCCGTGCCGCCCGGCCGCAATTCGAAGGCGTCGCTCACGACTGGCCTCCCGGCGGACCTTCGCGGCCGTTGCCGGACAGGGATTCGCGCAATGCCTGCCGGGCGCGCAACAGCAACACCCCGACATAAGGGCGCGGCACCCGCATGGTGGCGGCGATCTCGTCGTAGCTCAGCTCGCCGTAATAGCGCAGCAGCAGGATCATGCGCGCTCGCTCCGGCAGCATCGCCAAGCCGGCGCGCACTTGCTCTCCGCTCTGCCGCGCGATCAGTTGCTCGAGTTGATCGCTGCCCGGCTGCGGCAAGGGCATGGCTTCGATGTCGCCGTCGCTGAGCGCTTGCCGGCCGCGCCGCCGCAGCATGTCCATGCAATGATTGGCCGCCACGCGGTAGAGCCAGGGGCTGAAGGGGCGCGCGAGGTCGAAGCGATCGAGCGCCATCCGCGCCTTGAAGAGAACTTCGGCGGCGGCGTCCTCGGCGTCTTCCGTATGGCCGAGCGCATGGCGGCAAAAACGAAAGATCGGGCCTTGATACAGGGCATAGATGGCCGCCCAGGCGTCTGCGTCGCCGCCGCGGGCTCGGCGCAACAGCAACGCCTCGTCGGCCAGCTCCGGCCGCGCCGCGGCGTTTTCCGCCGCCTGAAGGGCTGCTGAGGAGGCTGGCACGGGTTTCCTTTTTCGTCCTCTCATCATGCTTACGGCCGTGCGCTACGAAACTTTCACCCTGGGGCAGGCTTGCCCGCTTCCGGTTGAAGGTACAGGATGCCACTACCTGCACACCTTGACCCCCGGGGCCCTTTGTCATGACAATATAGGGTTGGGTTAGGCATAAAGATTCGGGAAATCAAGGCGTTGTCCCGCCGGGGCGCCCCGATCAAGTTGCCAGAGGCGTAAACTCAGCCTTTCGGATCTCTGCCGTGCGGAGCGGCCTCCACCGCCGATATCCCACTCTGGGGAGGACCGCTGCCCTGCTGGCTAGCGCGCCGAAGCCTTGCAAATTATCCTATGAGTGTTCAACACCAGCCTAGTTTGGGGCGTTCGCCGTTGAGCGCGGAAACCTTGCGGCTCTTCCTCCGCCAGATGCTGACCATCCGCGAGTTCGAGCGGCTGGGCGAGCGTGAATTCCGCGACGGCCTGATTCGTGGCTACTACCACTCCTACGCCGGCCAAGAAGCGGTGGGCGTGGGCTTCATCAATAATCTGGATCTGAGCCGCGACTACATCGTGGACCATTACCGCGACCACGGCCACTGTCTGCTGGTCGGCCTCGATCCCGAAATGATTTTCGCCGAACTCTTCGGCCGCTCGACCGGCGTCTCCAAGGGCAAGGGCGGCAGCATGCACATGTACAGCCCGGAGCGGCACTTCCTCGGCGGCGATGGCATCGTCGGCGGCGGGCTGTCGGTGGCCTGCGGCGTCGGTTTGGCGCTCAAGCGCCGCAAGGACGATCCCATTTGCGTCTGTTTCTTCGGCGATGGCGCCCTCGACACCGGCACCTTCCATGAGTCCATGAACATGGCCAGCCTGTGGAACGTGCCCACCCTCTATGTCTGCGTCAACAACCTCTACAGCATGGGCACCCGCATCGACGAGCATTCCTCGCTCTCGCAGTTAATCGACCGCGCCCAGGGCTACGGCATGAAAACCGAGCAAGTGGACGGGCAGGACGTGTTCGCCACCAGCCAGGCCGCCGAGCGGATCTACAAATACATGCGGCAAAACAAGCGCCCCTATTTCGTCGAGGCGCTGACCTACCGCTACCAGGGCCACGGCATTCACGACAAGTCGCTCAACTATCGCACCGCCGAAGAGGAGAGCGAGTGGCATGCCCGCGATCCGCTGGCCCTCCTCTCCAACTACATGGCGACCGAGAAAATCCTGTCGGCCGAGCAGATCGAGGTCCTACGCCAGGAGGTCGTTGCCGAGTTGGAGGCGCATGTGGCGCGGGCCAAGGAGGCGCCGCAGCCCGATGCGGCGGAGCTGCATCGCGACGTGCTGGCGTGAGGCCGGACCGGAAATTCGAACCATGAAAAAACTAGCCATGCACGAGGCGCTGAACCAGGCGCTGCGCGAGGAGATGCAACGCGACGAGCGAGTAGTGCTCGTCGGCGAGGAAATCGGCAAATACAACGGCGTGCACTACGTTACGCGCGGCCTGTGGACGGAGTTCGGCAAGGACCGGGTCATCGATACGCCGATCTCGGAGGAGAGCTTCGTGGGGGTGGGCGTCGGCATGGCCATCATGGGCCTGCGCCCGGTGGTGGAGTTGATGCGCATGGACTTTTCCTTGCGCGCCATGGATCAGATCTACAACCACATGGCCAAGATCCGCTACATGTCGGGCGGCCGGCTCACGGTGCCGATGGTGCTGCGCGGCCCGGAGGGTCCGGGGCCCAATCCCGGCCTGACGGCGCAGCACGGCCAGCAGCTGACGCTGCTCTTCGCCCATTGCCCGGGCCTGCGGGTGGTCACGCCCTCCAACCAGCACGACGCCAAGGGCATGCTCAAGGCAGCGATTCGCAGCGAGGATCCGGTGGTGTTTCTCGAACCGGGCCCGCTCAACAATAAGCAGGGCGACGTCGGCGAGGGCGACTACCTGGTGCCCCTCGATCGCGCCGAGATCAAGCGCGAGGGCACCGACATTTCACTGCTCGGCTACGGCGCCAGCGTGGCTCTCTGCCTGCAAGCGGCACGCGACCTCCAATCCGAGGGCGTCTCCGCCGAGGTCGTGGATATGCGCTGCCTGCGGCCGCTCGACATGGACGCCGCCCTCGCCTCGGTCGCCAAAACCAACCGCGCCGTGGTGGTCGAGTACGCCTGGCAAAGCTACGGACCGGGCGCGGAGATCGTCGCCCGTTTGATGGCCGAGGGCTTCTGGGATTTGGACGCGCCGGTGACGCGAGTGAGCGGGCAAGAAGTGCCGCTGCCCTACGCCGCCAACCTGGAAGACCTGAGCAAGCCGCAGCCGGAAGCCATTCTCGAAGCCGCTCGCGCCGCCTTGCGCGCCTAGGCGCTTACGCCGTGGCGGTGGCGCGCCGGGCGGCGCGTTGCCGCGCCCAGGCATAGACGCCGAACATCAAGGCCGCGAAGCACAGATCGCCGGCCGCCATGCGGTAGGCGAAAGGCAGGCCGGCGATATAGCACTCCGCCAACCCCGTCGCCGTGCGCGGGTAGAGCAGGCCCGCCGCCCATACTCCGAAGTTGCTGATCGCGAAGAAGGCCGCCGAACCCAGCACCGTCGTTCCCGCCACGCGCAGCGGCTTCACGCTGCCGCGCAGCAACCACAGGCCGAGCACCAAATAAACCAGCCAACCCGCCCACTGGAAATACTGGTCCGCTCCCGGCGCCGCGTGCAGCACCAAGCCGTTCAAGAGAAAATCGCTGGCGATGATCGCGGCCATGGGAAACCAGAGCCGCTTGGCGCCCATCCAGGCGCCGCAAAACAGCAGCATGGCCCCGATGGGCGTGAAGTTGGGAACATGGGGCAGGAAGCGCATTCCCACCGCCGCCAGGACCAGCAACACGAAGAGCATGAGCGTCTTTCCTTCGTTCAATGCCATCAGCGTACCATACGGCAGCC
>JBOGKX010000168.1:0-19302 GCA_050746125.1 Terriglobales bacterium
GGTCAACGGCGCGGGGCTGGCGATGGCGACGATGGACATCATCCAGTACGCGGGCGGGCGGCCGGCGAATTTTCTCGACGTGGGCGGAGGCGCCAGTCAAGAGCAGGTGCGGCACGCCTTCGAAATCCTTTTGCAGGATCCGAACGTGAAGGCGGTGCTGATCAACATCTTCGGCGGCATCCTGCGCTGCGACACGCTGGCGGCGGGGGTGGTGGAGGCGGCGCGCGCGGTGCGGCTCGCGGTGCCGCTGGTCATTCGCATGGAAGGCACCAACGTCGAGCAGGGGCGCAAAATTTTGGCCGACAGCGGGCTGCCGATCGCGGTGGCGGGGAGCATGCAGGAGGCGGCCGAAAAAGTGGTGGCCGCGGCCCGCGCCGCCTAGGGGCATCGCACTCATGAGCATTCTCGTCAACAAGAACACCCGCCTGCTGGTGCAAGGCATCACGGGGCGCGAGGGCAGCTTTCACGCGCGCATGTGCCGCGAATACGGCACGCACGTCGTCGCCGGCGTCACGCCCGGCAAGGGCGGCGCCACGCACGAGGGCGTGCCGGTATTCGACACGGTGGCGGAGGCGATGGCGGCGACGGGGGCCGACGCCAGCATGATCTTCGTGCCGCCGCCGTTCGCGGCCGACGCGGTTCTGGAGGCGGCGGCGGCGGAGATGCCGCTCATCGTCTGCATCACCGAGGGCATCCCCACCCTGGACATGGCGCGCGTGCACGCCTATTTGCGGCAGAGCCGCTCGCGGCTGATCGGGCCCAACTGCCCCGGCATCATCACGCCCGGGGAGTGCAAGATCGGCATCATGCCGGGCCACATTCACCGCCCCGGCCCGGTGGGCATCGTCAGCCGCAGCGGCACGCTGACCTACGAAGCGGTGCACCAGCTCACGCAACTGGGCATCGGGCAGTCGACGGCCATCGGCATCGGCGGCGATCCGATTATCGGCACCTCGCACCGCGACGCGGTGGAATTGTTCAATCGAGATCCGGCCACCGAGGCGCTGGTGCTGATCGGCGAGATCGGCGGCAGCGGCGAGGAAGAGGCGGCGGCCTACATCCGCGAGCACGTGCGCAAGCCGGTGGTCGGTTTCATCGCCGGGCAGACGGCGCCGCCCGGGCGGCGCATGGGCCACGCCGGCGCCATCATCTCCGGCGGGCGGGGCACGGCGGCGGAAAAGATGGCGGCGCTGCAAGCCGCCGGCATCGAAGTTTGCGCCAGCCCGGCGGCGATCGGCGCCACGGTGGCGGCCGTCCTGGGCGCGGCGGCGCGACGCTGAGCCGTTCTTTCCAAACCATCCATGGCACTCGAACGCACTCTCACCATCGTCAAACCCGACGGCGTCGCGAAGAACCTGACCGGCGCCATTCTGGCCCGGCTGGAAGGGGCCGAGCTGCGCATCGTGGCCCTCAAGCGCGCGCGCCTGACGCGGGCGCAGGCGGAAGGCTTCTACCACGTCCATCGCGAGCGCGGATTTTTCCCCGACTTGGTGAAGTTCATGACCGAGGGTCCGGTGGTGGCGGCGGTGCTCGAGGGCGAGGGGGCGATCGCGCGGCTGCGCGAGCTGATGGGCGCCACCGATCCGGCCAAGGCCGCGGCGGGCACAATCCGCAAGGACTACGCCGAGAACATCGAGCGCAACGCGATCCACGGCTCGGACGGGCCGGAAACGGCGCGCTTCGAGATCGCTTTCTTCTTCGCCGGCCGCGAGCTGTTCTAGGCGTTTTCGTACGTACGGAATCGCACGCCAGCGCGCGCGCGGCGATTTTCCTCAAAAACTTATAATGTTATGAATTTTGGTAACCACGCCGTTGCCGGCGGGCGCGGGCGGCGATTTTTCCGTTGCGCAAATCGTGGAAACGCGATCAGTTAGGCCGGGTTTCCAAAAACGAGAAGCCCGCGTTGACCGCTTCATTTGATAGGTCACAATTGTGATCCAACTATCCGTGGTGACACTTTTCTGTTGTCAGTCATTCCGCGCGGCTCCTACAATGGGCGGCAAGCGAAATCAAATCGCTAGGGAGACTCCAAACCAATGAAGATCCGTTGGGCGCGACTGTTGCTGAGTGCGGTGCTGACACTGGGATTGGCTGGCTGGGCGGGGGCGCAGAACATCACCGCGACTCTGACCGGCACGGTGACCGACGCTTCGGGCGCGCTGGTGCCCGGCGCGACGGTGACAATCCATAACAACGCCACCGGCTTGGAGCGCACGGCCGCGAGCGACGCGACTGGCGCCTACGCCGTGACACAAATTCCGGCCGGCGACTACAAAGTCACGGTGTCGAAATCCGGCTTTCAGCAGTACGTGGCCGGCAACGTCGTGCTGCACGTGGGCGACCAGCGCGGACTCAACGTGACGCTGCAAACGGGCTCGGTGAGCCAGACCGTCGAGGTCACCACCACGGCGGTGCCGATTCAGACGGCGACGGCGGCGCAGTCGGAGACGATCACCGGCAACCAAATTCGGCAATTGCAGCTCAACAACCGCAACTTCGAGCAATTGGTCACCCTACAGCCCGGCGTCAGCTCCTCGATGCCGGCGCTGATCAGCTTCGGCATCACCAACACCGACAACATTTCGGTGAACGGCCAGCGCGCCGGCGCCAACAACTGGACGGTGGACGGCGGGGACGTCAACGATAGCGGCTCGAATTTGACGCTGCTCAACGTGCCCAGCGTGGATGCCATTCAAGAGTTCAAGATCGAGCGCTCCACCTACGACGCGCAGTACGGGCGCAGCGGCGGCGGCCAGATCAACGTGGCGACCAAGAGCGGCACCAACCAGTTCCACGGCGACGCCTACGAGTTCGTGCGCAACGATAAGCTCGACGCCAACGATTTCTTTCTGAACACGGCGGGGGTAAAGCGGCCGCCGCTGCGTTATAACGACTTCGGATACACGATCGGCGGGCCGATCAAAAAGGACAAGACGTTCTTCTTCTGGTCGGAGGAATGGCGCAAGCAGACCAATCCCGGCACCGCGGTCGCCAGCTTGCCGACGCAAGCGGAAATGAACGGCGACTTCAGCAACTACACTCAGGTCGATCCCGGCTTCGGCGGCCTCGACGCGCGCCTGGCGCCAACGAACTGCGTTAACGGCAATCAGATCAGTCCGAACTGCATCAATGCCAATGCCGCGGCTTTTCTGAAATTCGTCTATAGCAAGTACACGCCCAATATCACCGCTGGCGGCGTCAACGAGCTGGAGACGGCGACCACTTCGCAAAACAACTTCCGGCAGGAGATCGTGCGGCTCGACCACCAGCTCACGAACAAAGTGAGCCTCTTTGCCCGCTACATGCAGGACAACGTGCCGACCACGGAGCCGGGCGGCTTGTTCGACGGCAACCCGTTGCCAGGCCTGTCCTCGACGGCGACCAACGCGCCGGGGCGCAACCTCGTGGCCCACATGGAAGCGGTAATGTCGCCGACCTTGGTCAACGAGCTGGGCTTCAACTACTCGTGGGGTGCGATCAACAGCAACAACACCGGAATCATCCAAGATCCGGCTTTTTACAACGCCCTGCAATTGAGCGGGTTTCCCTTCACGGATGCCTACGGCCGCGTGCCGAGCGTCGGTTTTTCGGGCGGCGGCGTGGGCGTGAAGCAGCTGATCACCGGCTCGAACAACGGCAGCGCTCCCTATCACGAGCGCAACATCGACAAGGAGCTCTACGACAACCTGTCGTGGGTGAAGGGCAACCACACGATCCGCGTCGGCGCCGACGGGCAGTTCATGCGCAAGAGCGAGAACGGACCGCTGGCGACCAACGGCGGCTTCACCTTCCGCAACACCAACTCGGCCGACTACTGCACGCCCGCGCAGGCAGCGGCGGGCTCGTGCCTGCAGCAGACGACCTACATGCCGGCCTTCGCCGAGTTCCTGCTGGGACAGGCGGAATTTTTCAGCCAGGCCAACCGCGACATCATCCCCGACCTGCACTTCACCAACATCGAAGGCTACGTGCAGGACGACTGGAAAGTGACGCCGCGCCTGACGTTGAACCTGGGAGTGCGCTATAGCTTCCTGCCACCCGCCTACGACGTGACGGGGACGCTATCGGCGTTCGATCCGGCGCGCTTCAATTCGGCGTTGGCGCCGCAGATCGCGCCGTGCAGCACCAACTCTTCGGGCGTCATCACGGGTTGCAGCGAGCAGTTCGTGGCCGGACAAGCGGTCACGCCCTCCACGTACTTGAACGGCATCATCATCGGCACCTCGGGCGCTTCGGCGTATGGACCGGCGACGACCTCGCCCTACGGCTATTACGTGAACCAGACCCAAAAGAACAACTGGGGGCCGCGCGTGGGCTTCTCGTGGGATCCGTTCGGCACGGGCACGACCGCGGTGCGCGGCGGCTACGGCATCTACTACGACCGGACGCTGAACGGCATCTGGGAGCAGGATCAGTTCGCCAATCCGCCCTTCGTGAACAACGTCAGCGGCTTCGACATCAACAGCGGCTTGAGCTTCTTCACTCCGGCCACGGCGCAGTCGCTGTCGGCGCGCAGCCTGACCTCGGTGGGTACCAGCGACTGGCATACGCCGTACGTCCAAGACTGGAACCTGTCCGTGCAGCGGGAGATCTTGGGCGGCACGCGCGTCGAAGTGGCGTACGTGGGCAGCAAGGGGACGCATCTGCTTGGCCAGTTCGCCGAGAACATTCCCACCCTTGCCGCGCGCGCCGCCGATCCGACCGCGCCGGTGAACGCGGTGCGTCCGTACGTCGGTTTCGGGCCGATCACCGCGCGGGCGCCGATCTTCGACTCGATCTACCATTCGCTGCAGATTTCGGCCAACCGCCAGGTGGCGCACGGGCTGAGCCTGGGCGTCGCCTACACATGGGCCAAGAACCTGACCGACAACTCCGCCGACCGCAGCGGCTCGCCGATGGACGTTTATAATTTCGCGCTTGACCGCGGGCCGGCGAGCTTCATCCGGCCGCAGGTGCTGGTCTTCAACTATGTTTACGATCTGCCCTTCTTCGGCAATCAGGAAGGGTTGATCGGCCACACGCTGGGCGGCTGGGAGATCTCCGGGATCACCACCTACGAGGACGGCTTTCCGCTGACGTTCACGCAATCGTCCGATCCCTTCAACTCGTTCGATTTCAAGGGCTGCACCAACTGCTTCCCCGATGGCATCGGCATTGACCCGAGCGTGATTTCGCCCCGTCCCGATCTGACCGGCGCGATCAGCACGCCGCACACGCTGAGTCAGTGGGTCACGAATAGCGCCTGGAGCCCGGCCATTGGGCATTACGGCAACTCGGGACGGGGGCTCATACTCAGCCCCGGCCTGGTCAACTGGGATTT
Source organism: Terriglobales bacterium (assembly GCA_050746125.1). Taxonomy (GTDB): domain Bacteria; phylum Acidobacteriota; class Terriglobia; order Terriglobales; family SCQP01; genus JAJPKR01. The sequence goes on from JBOGKX010000168.1 coordinate 5,321, forward strand.
TTCGCTGATGAAGAACATCAAAGTCAGCGAGCGCTTCAACGCCCAGTTGCGCGGCGAGTTCTACAACGTGCTCAACCACCTGAATCCCAACGGGCCGCGGAGCACCAACATCGACTCCTCGGTGTTCGGGCAGATCAACAGCGACAGCTCGTGGGAGCCGCGCGTCGTGCAGCTCGGCCTCAAGCTGAATTTCTAGACAAAAGCTCCATTCGCAGCCAATGCAGGCGCCCCGCCGAGCGGCGGGGCGCTTTTTTTATTGAAATCGGAATCCAGCCTCTCCCGATTGCCATACCGAGCGATCGGGGCAACACGCCGCCACGCCGCGGAATCGCTTTGCAAAGCGCTTGAACTTGGATGCGGTATTCCGGAGGTGTCCCGTGCGGCGGCGAACCCTGATTGCGATCGCGGCTTTCCTGATCTTCACTCTCGGCGCCTGGGCGCAAAACATCACTGCCACGCTGACCGGCACCATCGAGGACACCAGCGGCGGTGTGATTCCCGGCGTGGCCGTCCATTTACGAGACAACGCCACCGGAAGCGTGCGCACGACCACGACCGACGCTTCCGGGGCCTATTCGATCGCGCAGTTGCCGGCGGGAACATATACGCTGACCGCGTCGAAGGGCGGATTCCAGCAGTATTCCTCCACCGACGTGGCGCTGCACGTGGGCGAGCACCGCGGCTTGAACCTGACGCTGCAGCCCGGCACGGTAACGCAAACGGTGACCGTCTCGACTAGCGCGGCGCCGGTGCAGACGGCGACCCCGGCGCAGAGCACCACCATCACCGGCCACCAGATTCGGCAGCTGCAGCTCAACAATCGCAATTTCGAGCAGCTGGTGACGCTGCAACCGGGGGTCAGCTCGTCGCTGCCGGCCATCATCGGCTTCGGCATCCAAAACACCAGCTCGCTTTCGATCAACGGCGCGCGCGAGTCGGCCAACAACTGGACGGTGGACGGCGCCGACATCAACGACAGCGGCTCGAACGCCACGCTGACCGACGTGCCGAGCGTGGACGCGCTCGAGGAATTCACCAGCGAGCGCTCGACCTACGATGCGCAATACGGGCGCAGCGGTGGCGGCCAGATCAATGTCGTGACGCGCAGCGGCACCAACGCCTTTCACGGCACGGCCTACGAGTTCGTGCGCAACAACTCGCTCAATGCCAACGATTTCTTTTCCAATGCCGCCGGCTTGCCGCGGTCGCCGTTCCACTACAACGACTTCGGCTATACGATCGGCGGGCCGATCCGGCGCGACAAGCTGTTCTTCTTCTGGTCGGAGGAATGGCGGCGGACCCGCACGCCGATCACGGAAACGGCGGATTTGCCGCTGCCCGGGCAGCTGACGGGCGATTTCACCAGCTTTTTCGCCGCCAACGGCGGCGGCGGGCTCGATCCCCGCCTGGCGCCGGCGGGCTGCGTCTCTGGCAACACGATCGCGCCGACCTGCTTCAGCACGAACGCCAAGATATATTTGGCGCGAGTCTTTTCCGCGTTCACCCCCAATCTGCCGGCCACCAACCAACTGGTGACCAGCCCGGTGCAGCAAGCCGACACGCGGCAGGAGCTGATCCGGCTGGACGACCAGCTGACCGACAAGGTGCGGCTCTTTGGCCGCTACATGCAGGCCAAGGTGCCGACGACCGAGGCGGGCGGGCTGTTCGACGGCAATCCGCTGCCGGGGCTGGCCTCGACCGCCACCAATTCGCCGGCGCGCAACGTGGTGGCGCACATGAGCGCGGTGATTTCGCCGACCGTGGTCAATGAACTGGCGTTCAACTATGCCTGGGGCGCGATCAATAGCTCTAACACCGGCCTCATCGCCAATCCGGCGTTTCATGGCGCCCTGGATCTGGCGGCGTTCCCGTTCGTCGATCCCTACGGGCGCGTGCCCAACGTTACGTTCACTTCGCCGATCAGCGGCCAGGCGCTCACCGGGGTGACGGTTCCCAGCGCCCCCTACCACGAGCGGAACATCGACAAGGAGCTTTACGACAACCTCTCGTGGGTGACGGGAAACCACACCCTCCGCACCGGCGTGGACGCGCAATGGCTGCGCAAGACCGAGAACGGCCCGCTGGCGACCAACGGCGGATTCAACTTTCGCGACACGGCCAGCGCCGATTTCTGCTCCGCCGCGGCCCTGGCCGCCGGCACCTGTACGACGCCGCAACCCAACTACATGCCCGCTTTCGCCCAGTTCCTCCTGGGGCAGAGCTTCAGCTTCACGCAGGCTAACCGCGACATCATTCCCGATTTGCGCTACGTGAACTTGGGCTTGTACCTGCAGGACGACTGGAAGGCGAGGCCCAACCTGACGCTCAATTTGGGGTTGCGCTACAGCCTGCTGCCGCCTCCGGAAGACGTAACCGGCACGCTTTCGACCTTCGATCCGCAGCGCTTCAATCCGGCGCTGGCGCCGGCGCTCGATGCCAGCGGCAACTTCGCCACCGGTTCGCCGGCGACCTATCTGAATGGGATCATCATCGGCGGTCCCGCCGCCTTGCCCTTCGGTCCGGCGGCGCTTTCGCCCTTCGGCTTTCGCGTCAATCCCGTCAGTTACAATAACTTCGGGCCGCGCCTGGGATTTTCGTGGGATCCGTTTGGAACCGGCCTGACGGCGGTGCGGGCCGGCTACGGCATTTATTTCGATCGCACGCTGAACGGCATTTGGGAGCAGAACCAGTTCGCCAATCCGCCCTTCATCAACACCCTCGACGTATTTGGGCCGCCGGTGGCGGCTTCGACGGCGACCAACTTCTTCGACGATCCGGTGGGCGGCGTGGCGGCCGCACCGGCGCCGCGCAACCTGCACGCCACGGGCGATCCCGGCTTTCCGATCCCCTACATTCAGGACTTCAGCGTTTCGATCCAGCGGGAGGTGGCGCCGAGCACGGTAATGCAGGTCGCGTGGGTGGGCAGCAAGGGAACGCACTTGCTGGGCATCGGCGACGAAAACATTCCCACGCTGGCGGCGCGCACGGCGGCGGCTACCGCGCCGGTCAACGCGGTGCGGCCCTTCGTCGGATTCGGGGCGATCAGCGTGCTTACAACCGCTTACGACTCGAGCTATAACTCGCTGCAAGTCTCGCTGGAACGGCGCGTGACGAGGGGATTGAACGTGGGGCTGGCTTATACCTGGGCCAAGGAACTGACCAACAATCCGAGCGACCGCAGCAGCGCGCTCTACAACCCCTATCAGCCCTCGCTCGATCGCGGGCCGGCGAGCTTCATCCGACCGCAGGTCTTCGTGGCCAACTACGTTTACGAGCTGCCGTTTTTCTCCGCGCAGCAGGGCGCGGTGGGGCACGTTTTGGGCGGTTGGCAAATTTCGGGCATCACGACCATCGAAAAGGGATTCCCGCTGACGGTGACGCAGTCGAGCGATCCCTTCAACATCGCCGACTTCCCCTCCTGCCCGGCCAATTGTTTCCCGGGCGGCATCGGCATCGACCAGAGCCCGGTCATCGCGCCGCGGCCGGATCTGACGGGCGCGATCCTCTTGCCGCACACGGTGACGGAATGGGTTTCGCCGGCGGCGTTCACGCCGGCGGTCGGCCACTTTGGCACGGCCGGACGGGGTTTGTTTCTGGGGCCGGGACTCAACGAATGGGATTTCGGGCTGTTCAAAAACATCAAGCTGACGGAACGCTTGAACGCGCAAATCCGCGGCGAGTTCTTCAATCTCTTCAATCAGGTCAACTTCAACAACCCGACCACCAACTCCAGTTCCTCGCGGTTCGGGCGAATCACGTCGGATTTCGCGCCGCGCACGGTGCAATTGGGCGCGAAGCTGACTTTTTGAAGAGGGCGACGGCGAGAGCCAAGGGGCAGCGGGAGACAGGGCATAGGTCAAAATCAGCGGGATAGGGGCCAGCGATCCAGGCAAGCGGGTTGACATACAATACCCGCTGCCATGAAAAAGCAATTGGTCCTGATCCCGGCGCTGCTGATGGCGGCGGCCTTGGCGGCGGAGGCCCGCCTGACCACCCCGGCGGCGACGGAACTGGCGCGCTGGCAGCGCGAAGCGCACGCCGTCACCATCACTCGCGACGACTGGGGCATCGCCCATGTACACGGCAAGACCGACGCCGACGCGGTCTTCGGCATGGAGTACGCGCAGGCGGAGGACGACTTCCATCGCGTCGAGATGAACTACATCGACGCGCTGGGACGGCGGGCGGAGGCGGAGGGCGCGGGGGCGATCTACCGCGACCTGCGGATGAAGCTGTTCATCGACCCGGCGGCGATGCGGGCGAAATACGCGGCGAGTCCGGCGTGGCTGAAGCGGTTGATGGACGCCTTCGCCGACGGGCTGAACTACTACTTGTACAAGCATCCGGCGGTGAAGCCGGAAGTGATTCAGCGATTCGAGCCGTGGATGGCGCTGGCCTTCAGCGAAGGCAGCATCGGCGGCGACATCGAACGGGTGAACCTGCGGCAACTGGCGGCATTTTACGGCAGCGCGGCGCCGGCGGCGAGGGCGGACCTCGGCTATCCCGCCGAGCCGAGCGGCTCGAACGGCATCGCCATCGCGCCGGCGATCACCCGCGACCACCATGCGCTGCTGTGGATCAATCCGCACACGTCGTTCTATTTCCGTTCCGAGTTGCAGATGTCGAGCGACCAAGGGCTCGACGCCTATGGGGCGGTGACGTGGGGACAGTTCTTCGTTTATCAGGGCTTCAATCCGACCGCCGCCTGGATGCACACCTCGAGCGGCGCCGACAACATCGATTGGTTCCTCGAGACGGTTGCCAAGCGGGGCGGGCGCATGGAGTATCTGCATGGCGGCCAATGGCGGCCCATGCGCGAGCGAACCATCGTCGTACCGTACCGCGCGGCGAGCGGCATGGCGCGCAAAGTATTCACCGCTTATTACACGATGCACGGGCCGATCGTGGCCAAGAGCGGCGAACGGTGGGAGAGCATCAGCTTGATGCAGCGGCCGATGCGGGCGCTGATCCAGGATTTCACCCGCACCAAGGCGAAGGACTATGCCGCCTTCCGCAAGACGATGGAGCTGCACACCAACTCCTCGAACAACACGATCTTCGCCGACGCCGAAGGCAACATCGCCTACTTCCACTCGGACTACATTCCGCGGCGGGACGACCGCTTCGATTGGAACCAGCCGGTAGACGGCAGCAATCCGGCGACCGACTACCACGGCGTCCTGACGCTCGATCAGACGCCGCACCTGCTGAACCCGGCCAACGGCTGGCTCTATAACTCGAACAACTGGCCGTGGTCGGCGGCGGGGCCGGACAGCCCCAAACGGCAGGATTTTCCCAAGTACGTCGAGCGGGGCCGGGAGGAGACGGCGCGCGGCTATCACGCGCTGCGGATTCTCGGCGGCGGCAAGGACTGGACGACGACTTCGCTGACGCACGCCGCGTTCGACAGCTACCTGCCCGCCTTCGCCATGATGGTGCCGCGCCTGATCGCGGCGGACGACGGGCTGCCGGCCGGCGACGCGCTGAAGCAAGAGACGGCCGGGCCAATCGAGGCGCTGCGGCATTGGAATTACCGCTGGGGCGCCGACTCGGCGGCGACTTCGGTGGCGGTTTTTTGGGGCACGGAGATGATGCGACAGGAGCGGCGCGCGCACGCGCACAGCTTGTCGGTGATGGACTACGTGCGGGACGTAGCCACGCCGCGGCAACTGGTCGGCGCACTGGCGCAGGCGACGCGCTGGCTGCAACACGACTTCGGCAGCTGGCAGACGCCGTGGGGCGAGATCAACCGCTTCCAGCGCATCAACGACGACATCGAGCCGCACTTCGACGATGCGAAGCCGAGCTACCCGGTGCCCTTCACGTCCTCGCTTTGGGGCTCGTTGGCGTCGTTCGGCGCGCGGCCGTACCCGAACACGAAGAAGTGGTACGGCACGAGTGGCAACAGCTTCGTTTGCGTGGTCGAGTTCGGGCCTAGGGTGCGGGCGCGGGCGGTGACGGCGGGCGGGGAAAGCGGCGATCCGCGGTCGCCCCACTTCGCCGATGAAATCCAGCGCTACGCCAGCGGCAACTTGCGCGAAGTGTATTTCTATCCGGAGCAGCTCAAGGGGCACACGGAGCGCGTATACCACCCGGGCGAATAAGGGCCGGCTGCTGGCGGTTAGCGGCTGACGGCTGGGCTCGAGGGGCGAAGGGAAGACCGGGTTGGAGCGGATCACGGCGTTGCCGTGGAGCGTAAGCGGTTGCCAGGCTTGAGGATGGCGAGCACGGCTGGGATGGGATGGCGTTACGATCAACGGTCTCCCATCCCGACGGGGGGATGCGGATGCGGGCACAGAAGCACGAGGTGCGGATTGGGCCGGAAGTGGCAAGGAAAGGCTGGACGCGCGACGCTATGGCCGCGGGACCCCAACTAAAGTAGGATTCCAAGTTGACGTTGGGAGTTGCCCCAAGCTCGGTGCTCGGGGGGCGTGCATCCAATCAGGGCCAATTCAGGCGATGAAAAAGGTGTGGCAGGCAGGCTATCGCGCGCCGCGATAAGGTAAGCCGATTTGCATAGCGCAGGCGAGGCGGCGGGGCGGGGCGAGACGGCGACGGCGTGGCGAGCGCCACATGGCTTCGCGATCCAAGAACGCGGAGCGGCGGGGCGCTGGCCAGGCGAGGCAATCAGTTTCGACCGGGACTGGCAGGGCCGGCAGGCGGATGCCGGGCGGCGCACGGAGGTGCGGCTTCTATGGACGAAGGAGACGCTCTTTTTGCGCTTCGATTGCCGCTACCGCACGCTGACGGTGTTTCCGGCACCGGGTGGGCGGCGGGAGCGGTTCGACGGGTTATGGAAGCGGGACGTGGCGGAGGCGTTTTTGCGCCCGCACCCGGAACTGGAGCCGCCCCGCTACCGCGAGTTCGAGATCGCGCCCAACGGGCTGTGGCTCGATCTCGACATTAACTGGGCGCATTGGCCGCCGCGGCCGAGCGACCCGCCGAACCTGTATCGCAGCGGGTTGACGTCGGCGGTGTGGGTGGAAGCGGAGGCGCGGCGATGGGTGGCGGAGCTGGCGATCCCGATGCGGGCGCTGACGCGGGATTTCGATCCGAGGCGGGCTTGGCGGGCCAATTTCTTTCGCGTCGAAGGGCAGCCGCAGCATTTCTATTCGTGGCAGGCGACGGGCACGCCGAAGCCGCAGTTTCACGTGCCGGCGACATTCGGCTGGCTGCGATTCACGCGGCCCCGGTAGGCGGCGGGCGCCGTTTTTGCCGGCGGCCGGGGCGGGGAGACGTTGGCGTTGACCCCGTTCGGAGCGGATGGCAAACTGCGATTTGAGCAAACGGGGTGGGTTCGGCCTTTACGTGCGCCAGGGCGAGTCAGTAGCGACCGCGGCAATATTCGGCGGGAGTTGGCTCCTTGCCACTCGCCTGCACCTTTTCACCTGGCTGCTTGGTCACTTCCACACATCATGGCTAGGCGACTTCCTGATCGCCAGCACGGTGACAGGCGGGTCCGTGGCGGCGATGGCGGCACGGCAACGGGCGGCGACGCGGCGGGAGTTGGCGCGGCGCCCTGCGATCGAAGATCGGCTGCAAGCCTCGGAGGGGGAAGCGCGGGAGGCGGCCTTTCAAACGCGCATGCTGCTGGAATCCACCGAGGATGGCATCTACGCGCTCGATCCCGAGGGCTGCTGTTTGTGGTCCAACCCGGCGGCGGCGCGTATTTTGGGGTACGAGAGCCCGGGGCTGCTGATCGGCCGGCAGATGCACGAGATGATTCACCATACGCGGCCGGACGGAACGCCGTATCCGGTCGAGGAGTGCGGCGGACTAATGAACCTAAAGGCCGAGCAACGAATCGTGCAGGCGGAGGAGTTGCTGTGGCGGGCCGACGGCACCAGCTTCTATGCCGATGTGCGCGTCAACCCGATGGTGCACGAGGGCAAGATGGTAGGGGCGGTGGTGGTGTTCCGCGATCTCACCGAACGCCTGCGGCTGGAGGCGCAATATCGGCAGGCGCACAAGATGGAGGCCGTGGGGCGGCTGGCGGCGGGCATCGCGCACGATTTCAATAATCTGCTGAGCGTCATCATCGGCAACACGGAACTGCTATTGCGGCAAGCCGATTTCAGCGGGGCGAAGCAGCAGCGGCTGGAGGCCATCCGGTACGCGGGCAGCCGGGCCGCGGTCCTGACACAACAACTGCTGGCCTTCAGCCGGCAGCAAGCGGTCAAGCCGCGCGAGCTGCAATTAAACGAGGTGGTGCGGAGCGCGAAAGAGATGCTGGGGAGCATGCTGGGAGAAGACGTGGCCTTCGAGGTGGAATTGGCGCCCGACTTGGAGCGGGTCACGGCGGATGCGGGACAGATCGAACAGGTGCTGATGAACCTGGCCGTTAACGCGCGCGACGCGATGCCGGAGGGGGGACGGCTGCACCTCACAACCGAAAACGCGACCCTGGACGCATCGGCCGCCGGCGCGCTTGGCGCCAAGGCGGGACGCTACGCCATGCTGGCGGTGACCGACACCGGAGTCGGCATGGACGAGGAAACGCGGCGCCACATTTTCGAGCCGTTTTTCACGACCAAGCCGCTGGGCAAGGGCACGGGTCTGGGGCTGGCGACGGTCTTCGGCATCGTGCAACAGAGCGGCGGGGCACTGGCGGTCGACAGCGAACCGGGGCGGGGCACCGCGGTCAGGATTTTTCTTCCGGGCGTAGGGGCCGGGGCGACGATCGCCACGGCGGCCGAGGGAGGATAGTCTTCAGCTCGCGCGCGATGGGCTCAAGCCGCCGGGCGGGTTTCGCGGGCGACGCGAGCCCAGGTAGGAAAACGGACGGTCGCCGATCCGGCGATGCGGAACGCGCCGTGGCGAACAGGAAAAACGCCGCCACCAAAGTGAGCGCCAGCGCGCCGACAACCGGATTGGCGATGAGTAGAAAGCCGACCACCAGATACAAGATGCCACCTAGCAGTCTCAGCAGGACGCCTCCCAACCCCTGGCCTCGGAAGGCGTGGACCACCTGCACCACGCCGCCGATCACGAGCAGCCAGCCGATGACGATCATCGAAACCATCGTGACGGCCACGGAATCGGCGACGGCAGCTATGCCGAGTATGACGAGGGCAATGCCGACGCCCCAGAACCGACCGCGACGGCGGCGCAGTTGCTCCACGGCCATGCCATAGGCCGCCGCCGGAATCGAACGCCAATTTTCGGACGCCATATCCGTACCTAATGCGGCGCGGCCAACGCGAGCTAGAATTTGCCGATTTGGCCGGGAGATGCCCTGACGCGGCGGCCCGTTGCCCGCGGCGCGGCGCGGACGAAGGACACTCCGCGCATGGCTGCGCGAGGGCGCTGGACGGAGCGCGGGCGCGCGGTGGCCGGGTTGTGAGGTAAGTTGGTAGGTCACAAGCGGCGAATCAGCGGAGGGCAACGTGCGCGAAAGGATGGTCCGGGCGGGGCGGGGAGCGACGGCAATACTGCTGGGCGCGGCAATCGCGGCGGGCGCCACGGGCCCAGCGGCGAGCGGCAGTGCGCAAGCGGCCACGGCGCCGGCGACGCTGGCGCGGGTGACAGTCGAGCGGCAGCAACCGGGGCGGCAGATTCCCCGCGACTTTGTGGGCTTCAGCCTGGAGGTTTCGACCGGCGGACAGGGGATCGGCGCCTACCGGGGAGCGGGGGCGGCGAAAGCCGCGCCGAGGCGCAGCGAGCAATATGCGCTGGGCCGTCCGGGCGCGCCGAACCAGGCTCTTTTTCACTTCATGCACGACCTCGGCCCAGGGGTGCTGCGGCTGGGCGGCAACAGCCAGGACAACACGTGCTGGGACACGGCGCAGGCGCCGCATCCGGAGTGGTGCAAGGCGACGCTCGACGCGGGTGCGCTGCGCCTGTTCGCGACGGCGGCGCGGGAAAGCGGATGGCGGCTGATGCTGGGCTTGAACCTGAAGCAGAACGATCCGGCCTGGGCGATGCGGGAGCTTACGGAAGGGGTGGCGAAGACGATTCCGCGGTCGAGCCTGCTGGCGCTGGAGATCGGAAACGAGCCGGATCTTTTCTCGCGGGGGGCGCGACCGCACGGCTATTCGCCGCAGGATGACGTACGAGATTTCCTCGGCTATTTGCACGCGATTCGCGGCAATCCGGCGACGCGCGGCTACGCCGTGGCGGGCCCGGCGACCTGCTGCGCGTGGCGCAACGCGCGCGACCTGGGGAACTTTCTCGATGGCGTGGGGGCGGGCAATTTGGCGCTGGCGACGGTGCACAACTACATGGGGGCGGTTTGCAACGGCCGGCAGATGACGATCGCGCAATTGCTCGATGCGCGGCGGCGGGAACGGTTCGACCAGTTGGCGAAGAGCTTGGAGGCGACGGCGCAAGCGCGGGGCGTGCCGATCGCCATGGCCGAGACCAATACCGTGGCCTGCGGCGGCATGCCGGGCGTCAGCGACGCCTTCGCGGCGGCGGCCTGGGGCGTGGACTACATGTTTACGCTAGCGCGCGACGGATACCGCCAGGTGAATTTTCATTTCAGCTATCGGCCGGGCGGCGGCAGCTCCTACAATCCGGTGCTGACGTATGGCGAACGCGCGGGACACGGCTGGCGCTACGAGAACATCGCCGAGCCGCTTTACTACGCGATGTACCTTTTCGCGCGCCACGCCGCCGGGGCGCGGCTGGCGCCGGCGCGGGTGGAATCGGCGGCGAACGTGCACGCCTACGCGGTGAGCGATTGCGCGGGTTGCGGAGTACGGGTATTCGTCGTCAACGAGGATTTGACGGCGGGCGGGCAGGTGACGGTGGCGGGGGCGGGCGGCCGCGCGGCGCGGTTGCTGCTGTTGCAGGCGCCGAGCCTGAGCGCGAAGGCGGACGAGGTGCGGCTGGGCGGGGCGCAGTTCGACGGGCAGGGACGCTTGGGGAAGCTGCACACGAGAGCGCTCAAGCCGAACAAAGCCGGCGATTACGTGTTTGCGCTGCCGAACGCGAGCGTCGCGATGCTGACGGTAAGCGGACGATAGCGCGGGGCGGCTTTTCAGCGCGGAGGGAACGCTATAGAGTTAGGGTTTGCCGCAGAGGAGAAACCGGTGACTCGTTTTGCCCTGTTTTTTTTATCGGCGCGTCGCGGCGCCCTTTGCGCCGGCCTGGCGCTGGCGTGGGCGGCGGCGGCGCTGGGACAAGGCGTGGCCGGGCCGCAACCGGCGCCGATGCCGCCGCCGATCGCCGCGCCGGCGGACACGCCTTATCCGGGCACGATCTCGCTGTTGGCCGATCTGAGCGACTTTGCGCACCGGGTGGTGAACGTGCACGAGACGATGCCGGTCGAGGGCGAGGAGACCACGCTGCTCTATCCGCAATGGATTCCCGGCAACCACTCGCCGACGGGCCCGATCTCGAGTCTCGCCGGTTTGACGATCCGGGCGGGCGGGCAACGCGTGGCTTGGGTGCGCGATCCAGTGGATGTTTACGCGTTCCACGTGCGCGTGCCGGCAGGGGCGAAGGCGCTCGACGTGCGCTTCGAGTACTTGTCGCCGGCGAGCGCGAACGAGGGCCGGGTAACGATCTCGTCGAATCTGGCCGATCTTTCCTGGAACACCGTGCTGCTCTATCCCGCGGGCTACTTCTCGCGGCGTATCGAATTCGCGCCGGCGGTGCGGCTGCCGCCGGGGTGGAAGTACGCCACCGCGCTCGAGACGCGAGCGCGGGAGGGCGACGAAGTGCGCTTCGCGCCGACGACCCTGAACACGCTGGTGGATTCACCGCTCTACGCCGGAGTCAACTACGAGCGGGTGGACCTGTCGCCGAGCGCCTCCAACCGGGTCTATCTGGACGTTTTCGCCGACACGCCGGCGGAACTGAAGATGACGCCGGCGGAACTCGAAGCGCACCGCAAACTGGCGGCGCAGGCGGAGCGGCTCTTCGCCTCGCATCACTACGACCATTACGACTTCTTGCTGGCGCTGAGCGACACGATAGGGGGCGAGGGGCTGGAGCATCATCAATCGAGCGAAGATGCCACGCACGGCAATTACCTCACCGACTGGGCGGCGGGAGTGAGCGGCAGCGACTTGCTCTCGCACGAATACACGCACTCGTGGAACGGCAAGTTCCGCCGGCCGGCGGATCTTTGGACGCCGAACTTCAACGTGCCCATGCGCGACGATTTGCTGTGGGTTTACGAGGGGCTGACGCAGTATTACGGCTACGTGCTGGCGGCGCGCTCGGGGCTGCGCACGCCGCAGCAGACGCGCGACCTGATCGCGCGCATCGCGGCCGATTTCGAGGCAAGCCCGGGACGGCAGTGGCGGCCGCTGGTGGACACCACGAACCAGCCGACGATGTCGCAGCGGGCGCCGGAGAGCTGGGTGAGCTGGCAGCGCGGCGAGGATTACTACCAGGAGGGGCTGCTGATCTGGCTCGAGGCCGACACCAAGATTCGGGAGCTAAGCGGCGGGCGGCGCTCGCTCGACGATTTCGCCAAGCTCTTTTACGGGCGCGACAACGGCAGCTATGTGACGGAGACCTACACGTTCGACGACGTGGTGGCGGCATTGAATCAGGTGCAGCCCTACGATTGGGCGCAGTTCCTGCGCAAGCGGGTCTATGAACTGGCACCCGAGGTTCCGGAAAATGGCATCACGCAGGGCGGCTATCGGCTGGTTTATAACGACACGGAACCGCCCTGGCAGCGACTGGAGAAGCGGCGGGGCGGGCCGAGCTTCGCCACCTCGGTCGGCTTCAACGTGACCGAGGCGGGCGACGTCAGCAACGTCAGCTGGGGAAGCCCGGCGTTCCGGGCGGGGATGCGGCGCGACATGCGCGTGGTCGCCGTGAATGGCCAGGCATTCAGCTTGAAGGAGTTGCGGGAAGCGATCGTGGCGGCAGAAGGCAACGCGGCGCCGATTCGGCTGTTGCTGAGAGATGGCGACTCCTTCGTGACGGCCACGATCGACTATGACGGCGGGCTGCGGTATCCGCATTTGGAGCGGGTGGCGGGCACGCCGGACCGGCTGGACGCGATTCTCGCGCCGCTGCCCTAGGCAGCGGCTGGGCGGGGCTGGACATGCGAGCGGCGCTAGGGCGGGCGGGGCGGTTCGCAATCGTTGCAACAGCGGCAGCGGCGCTGTGGGCGGTCGGGGCGCCAGCGCAAGCGCTAAAGAAGGTCGCGGTCATCGAACTGCCCGGCCCTCGCGGCGAGCATTTCGACCACCTGGCCATCGACACGGAAGATCATTATTTGCTTTCCGCGCAGACGGGGAGCGGCATTTTGTACGTCGTCGATCTGCGCACCGGGCGGACTGTCGCCGCCATCCGCGGATTGCGGGGGATCACCGCAGCGGTGTACGTACCAGGCCTAGACAAGGTTTACACCTGCGACTGGGGCGAGAACAAAGTGGGCGTGGTCAGCTTGCGCGACATGAAAATCGTCAAGAAACTGCCCACGGGGGAAAAACCAAACGGCGGCACCTACGCCCAGCCCTTCGGGAAGGTTTACATTTCCAATACGCTCGGCCATGAGTTGACGGTTATAGACGTTCACACGGACCGGATCGTCAAGACGCTGAAATTCGGCAGCGAAACGGGCATGGCGCAATACGACCCGGTTGGCCGCAAGGTTTACGTGAATCTGCGGAGCGTGAACGAAGTTGCCGAAATCGATCCAGCGTCGGACACGATCGTGGCGCGATTTCGGACCGGGCAATGCGATTTCAACCACGGGATGGCGCTCGACCCGGCCGGCCGGCGAGCGTTCTTGCTTTGCTCCGGGAACAACGTATTGACGATCTTCGATCTGGTCCGACATCGACCGCTGGCCTACGTGCCGCTGCCGGCAGGCGGCGACGACGTCGCCTACGACGCGGGGCTGCGGCGGATCTACGTGGCGTGCGAGAGCGGGGCGATCGCGGTCATCGAGGAACAGGGCGGGCGATATCGCAAGCTCGAGGACTTTTCCGTGCCGGCGGGCGTGCACACCTTAGCGGTCGATCGCGAGACGCACCGCATTTATGCGCCCGAGCAGCATGGTGCTCGTCGAA
>JBOGKX010000169.1:0-8650 GCA_050746125.1 Terriglobales bacterium
CGCGCCAGGGGCGCTCCCTTGGTTTCCGCTACTCGGTCTTGGCCGCCGTCGTAATGAATTGCTCGGCGTCGCGCGCCAGCTTGATGCGGGCGCTGTCCTTGAGATAGATCATGTGCCCCACCTCGTAGTGGCCCTCGGATACGTTGCCCCGCACCGGCGGCGGCAAGAAGAGGTGCTTAATGCTGTACTGCGCCTCGAAGAACGGCGTCGCCAAGTCGTAGTAGCCCTCCGCCACGAAGAGCTTCATGTACTGGTTTTTCGCCATCGCGCTTTCCAGCAAGGTGCTGGCGTCGGCATAGCCGCCGCCGAACCCGTTCGCCTGCCAATCCCAGCGGTCGATGCCGCCGCCCAACGAATAGTAGTTGATGTCGCTCTTGTAGCCGAGTTCGGTGCGCACGTAATTCAAGAACGTCTCGGTGAACGGCGGTCCCACCGCGGCATCGCTGGGATCGTAATCGGGGAGCGGATCGCCCGGCGTGCGGTTGTAGCCCACCATGCGGCTGTCGTAGCGACCCACGATTTCGCCCTGGTCGCGTAGCAGCTCCGCCATGAATTCACCCGTGTTCACCCGCAGATTGCGCCCGTCCAGGTATTTCTCGCTCAGTCCGGTGAAGCGCGACAACTGCGCCAGGGCGCGCTGCCGCGCCTCTCCCGTCAACTGATCGCCCTGATCCAGCGCCTCCTGGTAGCCCGGAATCGCCCAGGCCGCGCTCTGCGCCACCGCCTCCGTCAGCGGCAGCCGCTGCAAATCCGCCGGCAGCTTGTGATGGTACCAGGCCGCCGCCGTCAAGGTCGGCAGGTAAAGCACGTAGGGCAGGTCGTTGCCGGGCGCGTAGTTCAGCGTCTGTAAATTGAGCACGCTCGACAGCAGCATCACCCCGTTGAGCGCGATGCCGTGATTGAACAGATAGCCTGCCAATCCCGCCGAGCGGAACGTGCCATAGCTCTCGCCGGCCAGAATGAGGGGCGACGTGAAGCGATCGTAGCGGCTCAAATACATGCGGATGAACTCGCCGAAGGCCTCGTAATCGCCCTCCACGCCCGAAGCCCGCCGCAGCATCTCCGGCGAAACCGCCCGGCTGTAGCCCGTTCCCACCGCATCGACGAAGACCAGGTCGGTAAAGGGCAGCCAAGTCTGTTGATTGTCCACCATGCGATAGGGCGGCGCCGGCTGGGTGCCGTCCGGCTTCATCTCGATCCTCCGTGGCCCGAAACCGCCGATATGCACGTACAGCGAGGCCGCGCCCGGCCCGCCGTTGTAGGAAAACGTCAGCGGCCGCCGGTTCGGCTTTCCCTCGTTGTCGAGCGTGTAGGCCACGAAAAACATGTGGGCTTCAAGCTTCCGCTCGTGATTCTCGACGACGTAGATCGGCAGTGTGCCGGCCGTGGCCGTGTAGGCCAGCGCCCGTCCGTTCACGGTGATGGTGTGGTGGGTGACGATCGGCTCACCCATGGCCGGATCGCCCTTGGGGTACGGTTCCGCCCCCTGCGGGTTGGCCGGTGGCTGGCTGGCGGTGCTCTTCGCTTGCGGCGGCGACGAGGGCGGGCGGCGCTGCTGCGCCACGGCGAGAGGACCAAGCAGAGCTAGAGAGGCGGTTGCGGCTAGAAGGCGTGTCTGCATATATCACCGAGCGAGAACCGCAAATTGTGACACAGACCCGTCCTCGCCGCCAACCGCGTCCAGCGCACTCGCGGTTCTCGGGTCCGCCCTGGGCCTAAGTCTCGCCGCCGCCTGCGCGGGCGGTCGCGCCCGCTAAGCGGCGTTGGGGACGATGACTCGCGCCACCTCCTCCATCGGCGCAATGGCGCGCCGCACCACCGCCGCCTCCGGCCGCTCCCCTACGCCCGGTCCCGGCTCGTTCTGCCAGCTCAGCGGGTCTTCCGGACGATTGTTGGCGGTATGCACGAGCAGTCCGGAGACGGGCGGCGCAATAGTCGTCGGCGTCGGCCCCAAGCCGGCCCGCCGCGCCCCATGCCGCGGCAGCACCACCTGGTACTCCGGGCCCGGCCGCGCCGCCGCCGCAAATGGCATTGCGAAAAGACTCATGCCTATTCGATGCTCGGCCAGCCTTTCGCGCTCCCCTCGACCCGAGCCGCGGAATCGCGGACCAAACAGTCGGGTTTATGCTTGCGCCATGCCTTTGCGTCCAGGCGCCGCCGCGGCCGCCCCCGCTCCGCTGCCGCCGCTCTCCCGGGCGCTGCGCCGCCGCGTGGCGCTGCGCTTGCTGCCCTATTTATTTTTGATCTATGTGGTCGCCTTTCTGGACCGAGTCAATATTTCCTACGCGACTCTGGGCATGAGCCGCGATCTCGGCTTCACCGCCCAAGTCATGGGCTGGGGCATGGGCATTTTCTTTCTCGGCTATTTCATCCTGGAAATCCCCAGCACCATCTTGGTTGAGCGCTGGAGCGCCCGCCGCTGGATGGCGCGGATCATGATCTCCTGGGGCGTTATCGCCGGCGCGCTGGGGTTCGTGCACGGGGCCCGTGCCTTTTATCTCTGCCGCTTTTTGCTCGGCGCCGCCGAGGCGGGCTTCTTCCCCGGCTTGATCGTCTATCTCGGCCACTGGTTCGACGACCGGGATCGAGCCAAGGCCGTGGCGCTGTTCATGTCCGCGCTGCCCGTTTCGTTTATCGTCGGATCGCCGCTCTCCGGCGCGATCCTCGGCGTCCATTGGCTGGGGCTCGCCGGCTGGCGCTGGGTCTTCATCCTCGAGGGCGTGCCCGCCATCGTCTGCGGCGCGCTGAATCCATGGCTGCTGACCGACTGGCCCTCTCAGGCGCGCTGGCTGCGCCCCGACGAGCGCGCCGCGCTCGACTCGGCGCTGCGCCAGGATCGCCGCGGCAAACCCGACCACCTCCGCGCCTGGGGTTATCTTCGCGACCCCGCCGTTTTGGGCCTGGCGCTGATCTATTTGCTGATCTGCTCGGCCTCGTATGGATTCGGCCTCTGGCTGCCCACCATGCTCAAGCGCGTCTCGGGCCGCGGCGATTTTCAGGTCACCCTGCTCGCGCTGCTTCCTTACGTGGTGTGCTTGCTGTGCATGCTGGCCTTCGGTTGGAACTCCGATCGCAGCGGGGAGCGGCGCTGGCATACCGCCGTCCCGCTCTGGATCATGGCCGCCGGCCTTTCCCTCGGCGGCGTCATTCCCATTCATGGGCTGTTCTGGGTCGTGGCCGGCTTTTGCATCGCCGGCGCCGGCGTGTACAGCTACATGCCGAGCTTTTGGGCCTTGCCGGCGGCATATCTTTCCGGCACCGCCGCGGCCGTCGCCATTGGCTTGATCAACTCCATCGGCAACCTCGGAGGCTTCGTCGGTCCCTATATGATGGGCTATATCCGCACCCACACCGGCTCGTTCGCGCTTGCCATGGCCATCTTGGTGGTCATGCTGATCGTCGCCGGCGGCTTGGTTTTTCTCTTGCCCAAGCCGGCGCCGCGACCCACTTAGCCAGCCGTCTCGGCGAGCCCGTGGCGGCGCAGCAGGGAAGCCAGGTTTTGCGAAAAGGCCGAGCGCGGCATCACCAGGTCGCAGCCCGCCTGCTGGGCTTGCAGCTTGAGATCCGCTTGCAAATGGCTGACGAAGCCCAATAGCGCCACTCGCTTCAACTCCGGCGTGGCGCGCAGCTGCGCAATGGTGGCGATCGGCTTTGTGGCCGAGCCATTGAGATCGAAAATCACCAGCGACGGCGGCGGCGCGACGCTCATCTGCTCCAAAACCTCGGCCGCGCTCTTGACGACATGGATCTTGATGCCCAACTGCCGCGCCGTCTCTTGAATTTTGGCCAGGAAGAAGAGGTCCTCGACGGCTACCAAAATCCTCCGCTGGCCATTAGCCTCGGCAGCCGCGCCCGCATCGCGGGCCGGTTCCGTCCGCGCGCCGTCACCCTTCCAGTTGCTCCCATTCGCAACCGTGCTCAAAGTCGTACCTCCTTGCTCATTTGCGAAACACGCCCGAATTTCCCCGCCGAGCCGTGCTTGCCGCTGCCGGTCGCGCTGCTCGCTTCATCGAACCGGCGGGCAATGATCTTTGCGCATCATAGCCTCCGCCTCGTTGGCGGCGCAATATGCGCGCGGCCCGTTTCGCCGTTCTTCGTGCCGGCGAAAAGGTTCGCCATCTCCAGCGCGGCCAGCGCCGCTTCCGCGCCCTTGTTGCCGGCCTTCAGGCCGGCCCGCTCCACCGCCTCCGCCAGCCGATCGCAGGTGAGCACGCCGAAGCCGTGCGGCACGCCGGTCGAGAGCGCCGACTGCCCGACGCCGCGCGTCACCTCGCGGCTGATGTAGTCGAAGTGCGGCGTCTCGCCCCGCAAGATCAGTCCCAGACACACCACCGCGTTGAATTGCCCGCTGGCGGCGGCGCGCTGGGCGGCGGCGGGGATCTCGAACGCGCCCGGCACCCAAATCACTTCGAGGTCCGCCGGCCGCGCGCCGGCGCGCAGCAGCAAATCCGCCGCGCCATCGAGCATGCGCTCGGTGATGAAGCTGTTGAAGCGGCTCACCACCAGCGCGAAGCGCAAGCCTCGCCCCCCGAGGCCGCCGGCCCGCGCCGGCAGGCGGCGGGAGAGGCGCCGGGCGGGGCGCGGCGCTTTCGATGGCTTGATGGGTCGTGCCATGAGCCGCGCCTAGCGCCCTTCGAACCGGGCCGCGCGCTTTTCCACAAAGGCGCGCGTGCCCTCTTTCATGTCCGCGGTGCCGCAGCACAGGGCGAACAAACTCGATTCCAAATACAGACCCTCCTCCAGGTTCATCTCCAAGCCGCGCCGCACCGCCTCTAGGCACAGGCGCACCGCCAGCGGCGCATTGGCCGCCGCCTTCGCCGCCAGCGCCTCGGCGCGGGACAGCAGTTCGGCGGCAGGGACGATCGCATTGACCAGCCCGCACGCCAGCGCCGCCGCCGCCGTGATCGGCTCGCCCGTCAGCAGCATCTCCAGCGCCCGGCCCGCGCCGATCAAGCGCGGCAGCCGCTGCGTGCCTCCATAGCCGGGAATCAGTCCCAGCTTTACCTCCGGCTGCCCCAGCTTGGCATGCTCGGCCGCGATACGAAAGCTGCAAGCCAGCGCCAGCTCCAAACCGCCGCCGAGGGCGTGACCGTTGATCGCCGCAATCACCGGCTTGGGCGACAACTCGATGGCCCTGAATAGCGCCTGGCCGCGCCGCCCGTATTCGCGGCCGGCTATCGGGTCGAGCGCCGCCAGCTCGCCGATGTCGGCGCCCGCCACAAACGCCTTCTCACCCGCCCCGGTCACGACCACCGCCCGCACCGCCGCCTCCGCCGCCACCGTCGCGAATGCCTGCTCCAGCTCGGCGATGGTCGCCAGGTTGAGCGCGTTCATCTTCTCCGGCCGGTCGATGGTGATGCGCGCCAGCGGCGGCTTGATCTCCAGCTTGACGTTTGCCATGGCCCTAGCCCAGCGCCACCGGCCGCGGCGGCCCCGGTTGCCGGTAATCGTAAAACCCGCGCCCGCTCTTGCGTCCGTGCCAGCCGGCCAAGACCATGCGCTTGAGCAGCGGCGGCGGCGCGAAGCGGCGCTCGCGAAATTCGTTGAACATGATCTCGGCGATGTAATAGGTCGTGTCCAGCCCCACGAAGTCGAGCAGCGTGAACGGCCCCATCGGATACCCGCAACCCAGCTTCATGGCGCGGTCGATGTCTTCCATCGAGCCGGCGCCCTCTTCGAGCGCCCGCACGGCGTCGAGCAGATACGGCACCAGCAGCCGGTTGACGATAAAACCGCTGCGGTCGCCGCTGCGCACCGCCGTCTTGCCCAGCGACGCGGCGAAGGCCGCTGCCCGCTCGTAGACGGCGGCGTCGGTGGCCACCGTCCGCACCACCTCCACCAGCGGCATCAGCGGCACGGGATTGAAAAAGTGCAGCCCGACGAAGCGCTCCGGGCGCCGCGTGGCGGTCATGATCTCCGTGATCGGCAGCGAGCTGGTATTGGAGGCGAAGATCGCTGCCGCGCTCGCTAGTCGGTCCAGGCGGGCGAAGAGCTCGCGCTTAGCGGCCAAGTTCTCGATAATCGCTTCGATCACCAGGTCGCAGCCGCCCAAATCTTCGAGGCGCGTCGTCGGCCGCAGCCGCGCGCGGATCGCCGCTGCCTGCTCCCCCGTCATCTGCCCTTTGCCCTGAAATTTCTCGAGCGACTGGCGAATCGCCTCGAGCCCCGGCTTGAGCCGTTCCTCGCTGACCTCCGCCACGTGCGTGTCGTAGCCGGCGGTGGCGCAAACTTGCGCGATGCCCGCGCCCATCAAGCCGCAGCCGACCACGCCGATGGACTCGAACTTTCCGTCTTTCGTCATATTGCTTGCGCGCCGGGGCGAGGGTCTAACCGTTGGCGGCCCCGCGCCGCAAATTTTCCACGATCATCGCAATGCCTTGCCCGCCGCCGATGCAAGCCGAAGCCAGGCCCCAGCGCCCTCCCGTGCGCGCCAGCTCGCATAGCAGGGTCAGCACCAGCCGCGTCCCGGTCGCGCCCAGCGGATGGCCGAGAGCGATGGCGCCCCCGTTGACGTTCGTGCGCTCGCGATCCAGTCCCAATTCCCGCTCCACCGCCAAGTATTGCGCCGCGAAAGCCTCGTTGATCTCGACGCGATCCATCTCCTCGAGCCGCAGGCCCGCTTTCGCCAGCGCCGCGCGGCTGGCCGGCACCGGGCCGCGCCCCATCCGCGCCGGCTCGACGCCCGCCACCGCCCAGCTCACGATCCGGCCCCAGGGCGCCAACCCACGCCGCCGCGCTTCCTCGGCCGTCGTCAGCACCGCCGCCGCCGCGCCGTCCACGATGCCGCTGGCGTTGCCGGCCGTCACGCAGCCGTTCTTGCTGAAGGCCGGCGGCAGCTCGGCCAGTTTCTCGAGCGTCGTATCCGGACGCAGGTGATTGTCGGCCGTGAACTGCTTTCCCTTGCCCAGCGGCACCGGCACGATCTCTTCGCTCAGCCGGCAAGCCGCCTGCGCCGCCTGCGCCCGCTGCTGGCTGAGCAGCGCGTACTCGTCCTGCTGCCGCCGGCCGATGCCCATATCCGCCGCCAGCCCTTCGGCCGTCTCGGCCATGGAGAGCCCGCACTGGGTATCGAGAAGCGCCGCCATGAGCGAATCCTCGAGCTTGCCCTCGCCCAAGCGAAAGCCGCTGCGCGCGCCGCGAATCACGTGCGGCGCTTGCGACATGTTCTCCATGCCGCCGGACAGCACCACGGCCGCCTCCTCCAATTGCAACCGGTGCGCGCCGCCGATAAGGGCCTCCAGCCCCGAACCGCAAAGCCGGTTCACGGTAACCGCCGGCGTGCCCACCGGCAAGCCGGCGCGCAAACCCACGTGCCGCGCGCCATAGAGCGCGTCGCCGCTGGTTTGCAGCGCGTTGCCGAAGACCACGTGATCGAAGTCGGCGGGCGAAATCATGGCTCGCGCGATGGCGCCCGCCGCCGCCACGCCGCCCAGCTCCAGGGCCGTGACTCGCTGCAGCTCGCCCATGTAGCGCGCCAGCGGCGTGCGCGCTCCGGCCACGATCACGACGTCCTTCATCGCTTTTATTCTATGCCGCGTCGCCTGGCACCCGCCTGACTACGCGGTAGGATGCGCCCCGCTACTCGGCGCTTATCGCCACCAGCGGGCTCGCCGGCACCACCCGTACCGGCTGTTGCGGCGTGCCGCGGTGCAGATTCAAGGCGCGCAGCGCCCGATCCAATACGTCCGTGGCGATGTCTTCGGAGGCCAAGCCCGGCTCGCTGGCCGACTCGGCCGCGCCCGCCGCCAGCACCAGCGGCTGCCCGTCCGGCCAAACGAAATCCGCTAGCGCCGCGCGCAACTTCTGAAACACCGCCGCGCAGTTCAGCACCACCGTGTCGGGCAGGATGAAGAGAAATTGATTCGGCCGCAACGAGGCGCCCGCATCGTTGGGGCGCAAGTACGCGGTCAATTTCTGCGCCACGCGCTCCAACCAGGCGCGATTTTCCGGCGCCTGGAAGCTGATGGGCGGGCGAATCAGCTCTAGGCACAGCGCCATCAGCGGCGCGCGCTGCTCCTGCGCCCGCGTGCATTCCGCTACCAGCACTTCGAGCAGCGAGGAAATGCGCAGCATGCCGGTGCGGTCGTCCAGTTCCGTCAGCTGCCGCAGCAGGCCGCGCAGCCGGGAATTGGCCAGCGCCATCACCATCTGATCGGCCAAGCTCGCCAGCGCTTCCCTGTCCCGCGCCGACCAGGCCCGCTCCTCGCCGCAAAATTCCAGCAGCATCACCCCGATGACGTTCCCCCCTTCTTCCAGCGGCTGCGCCACCAGCGTCTCGATCCCCATGCGGCGCAGGGTTTGCGCGATCTGCGGCGTCTCGTTGGCGCGCGGCAGGCACAAGCCCCGCGGCGGCGTCGGTGGAATATGCGCTTCGATCAGCGTCAGCAGCCGCGCCACGAAGGCCGGATCGGAGTTGCTCACTCCCGGCGCGCAGAACTCCACCACGTTGCTGGGCGGCTGCCCGGAGTTGAACTGCGCCGCCAAGCAGCGGTCGGCGCTCCACGCCTGCCCGAAATGGTTGACCGCCGCCATGAACACCCGCCGCGGCGTCGCCTCGCGATGCAGCGCGCGAATCAACGGTGAGATGTCCAGCCCGGCCATCCCCGCGGGCGCCCCAGCCGCCCCCTCCGCCGCGCGCGCCGTCGCGGCG
>JBOGKX010000170.1:0-17395 GCA_050746125.1 Terriglobales bacterium
ACCTTCGCGTCGTGCTTGCTCAGCACCTTCGTGATCGCCGCCGTCAAAGTCGTCTTCCCGTGGTCGATGTGCCCGATCGTCCCCACGTTCACGTGCGGCTTCGTGCGGTCGAATTTCTCTTTCGCCATCTTCGTCTCCGGTTGGAATCTCCTCGCTAGCGAGCCCTTACGTCCTTGCCTTGCACCCGCGCCATGACCTCCTCGGCCACGGCCTTGGGCACTTCCTCGTAATGCGCGAAATGCATGCTGAAACTGGCGCGCCCCTGGGTGCGGGAGCGCATCTCGGTGGCGTAGCCGAACATATCGCTGAGCGGCACCAAGGCGCGGATCACCTGGCTGCCGCCGCGCGGCTCCATGCCCTCGATGCGGCCGCGCCGGCTGTTGATGTCGCCGATGATGTCGCCCATGTATTCCTCGGGCACCACCACCTCGACCTTCATCACCGGCTCGAGCAGCACCGGCGAGGCCTTGCGCGCCGCCGCCTTGAAGCCCATCGAGCCGGCGATCTTGAAGGCCATCTCGCTCGAATCCACTTCGTGGTAGCTGCCGTCGAAGAGCACCACCTTGATGTCTTTCAGCGGATAGCCGGCGAGCACGCCGCCCTCCATCGCCTCGGCGATGCCCTTCTCGATGGCGGGCACGAACTCCTTGGGAATCGAGCCGCCGTAGAGCTCGTTCTCGAAGACGAAACCGGAGCCCGGCTCGCCCGGCTCGACCGTGAGCTTGACGTGCCCGTACTGGCCGCGGCCGCCGGTCTGGCGGATGTACTTGCCCTCCGCTTCCGCCTTCTTGCGGATGGTCTCGCGATACGCCACCTGCGGCTTGCCGACGTTGGCCTGCACGCCGAATTCCCGCATCATGCGGTCCACGATGATTTCCAGGTGCAGCTCGCCCATGCCGCTGATGATCGTCTGCCCGGTCTCGATGTCGGTGTGGACGCGGAAGGTGGGGTCTTCCTGCGCCAGCTTGCCGAGCGCCGTGGACATCTTCTCTTGGTCGCCCTTGGTCTTGGGCTCGACCGCCACGTCGATGACCGGGGTCGGGAACTCGATCGACTCGAGCACCACGGGGTGCTTCTCGTCGCAGATCGAATCGCCGGTGGTGACCGTCTTCAGCCCGACACAGGCGGCGATGTCGCCGGCCCAGATCTCCTGGATCTCCTCCCGCTTGTTGGCGTGCATCTTCAGCAGGCGGCCGATGCGCTCGCGCCGCTGCTTGATGGAGTTCCAGACTCCCTGCCCGGTCTCGAGATGGCCGGAATAAACGCGGATGAACGCCAGCTGGCCGACGAAGGGGTCGGTCATGATCTTGAACACCAAGGCCGCGAACGGCGCCTGGTCGGAAGCGGGGCGCTCGACCTCTTGGCCGCGATCGTCCAGGCCGCGCACGGCGGGAATGTCGAGCGGGCTCGGCAGGTAATCCACCACCGCGTCGAGCAGCGGCTGCACGCCCTTGTTCTTGAAGGCCGAGCCGCAGAGCACCGGGAACAGGCGCATGGCGATGGTCGAGCGGCGCAGGCTGGCTTTCAGCGCCGCCGCGCCGATTTCCTCGCCTTCCATGTACTTGTGCAGCAGCGTGTCGTCGTTCTCGACGATCTTCTCGACCATCTGGTCGTGATACGCCTTGGCTTGATCCAAGAGCGCGGCGGGGATTTCCTGCTGCTCGTAGTCGGCGCCCAGCGTCTCGTCGCGATAGACGATGGCCTTCATCGCCATCAGGTCCACCACGCCGCGGAACGAATCCTCCTGCCCCAGCGGCATCTGCACCGCCACCGCCGGCGCTTTCAGGCGGCTGCGGATGGTGCCGACGGCATGATCGAAGTCGGCGCCCATGCGGTCCATCTTGTTGATGAAGCAAATGCGCGGCACGCCGTACTTGTCCGCTTGCCGCCAGACCGTCTCCGATTGCGGCTCGACGCCGTGCACGCCGTCGAAGACCGCCACCGCGCCGTCGAGCACGCGCAGCGAACGCTCCACCTCGGCGGTGAAGTCCACGTGGCCGGGGGTGTCGATAATGTTGACGCGCAGGTCGCGCCAGAAGCAGGTGGTGGCGGCGCTGGTGATGGTGATGCCGCGCTCCTGCTCCTGCGCCATCCAGTCCATGGTGGCGGTGCCCTCGTGCACCTCGCCGATGCGATGCGTGATCCCGGTATAAAAGAGGATGCGCTCGGTCGTAGTGGTCTTGCCGGCATCGATGTGGGCCATGATGCCGATGTTGCGGGTGCGCTCTAATGGAACGACTCTGGGCATAACAAAACTGCGGCCGCCTACCAGCGGTAATGGGCGAAGGCCTTGTTGGCCTCCGCCATGCGATGCACGTCTTCCTTCTTCTTCACCGCGCCGCCACGATTGTTGGCGGCGTCCAAAATTTCGTTCGCCAGCTTGTCGATCATGCCCTTTTCGCCGCGGTCGCGGGCGAAGCCGATCAGCCAGCGCACGGCCAGGCTGACGCGGCGGTTGGCATTGACCTCGACCGGCACCTGGTAGTTGGCGCCGCCCACGCGGCGGGTCTTGACCTCGACCACCGGCTTGACGTTCTCGATCGCCTTCTTGAAGACCTTCAGCGGCTCGTCGCCGGCCTTCTGCCCGACTTTGTCGAGAGCGGCGTAGAAGATGCCCTGGGCGCTGCTCTTCTTGCCGTCCCACATCATGGAGTTGACGAACTTGCTGGCCAGGTGCGAGCCGTGAATGGAATCGGCCTGCACCTCGCGCCGCTCGATGTGTCCTTTGCGTGGCATGATCTCGTCGCCTCGGCTAAGCCTTGGGCCGCTTGGCCCCGTACTTGGAGCGCGCTTGCTTGCGATTGGCCACGCCGACCGCGTCCATCGCCCCGCGCACCACGTGATAGCGGACGCCGGGCAGGTCCTTGACGCGGCCGCCGCGAATGTGCACGTTCGAGTGCTCTTGCAGGTTGTGGCCGATGCCGGGAATGTAGGTGGTCACCTCGATGCCGTTGGTGAGCCGCACGCGGGCCACCTTGCGCAGCGCGGAGTTGGGCTTTTTCGGCGTCTGGGTATAGACGCGCGTGCACACGCCGCGCTTCTGCGGACATTGCTGCAAGGCCGGCGAAGCGGTCTTATAGCGGGCCTTGGCCCGTCCCTTGCGCACCAGTTGATTAAAGGTCGGCACGCCGCACTCCTCTTCCTCGTCGGGCACAGGCCGAGCCTTGCCCTTTTCCCCCAAAATGCCGCCCGGGAGCGCGATTCGAAGGCGAAACCATGCCCGCGCTCGCACGCACCGGCAGCCGAAACTAGTTCAATCCCAAAGGATGACCGCGCGACGGTGCGCCGAACGCCCCAAGCTTAGGGCTGCGGGGCCGGCCCCGTATCGCGCGATCGCTGCCCGCATATCCCGGCTTGCGCCGGAAAATTCGCGGACCAGTGGAAGCGAAAAAGTCCACAAGGAGACTCGGCTCCTTGCACTACCACGCGCTTCTCGCGAAACCTCATCATCCTAACAAGGCGCGCGCGGCCCTGTCAACGACGCCGCTCGCGGGGCGGCCCGCGCCGCCCCGCTTCTCAGCCGCGAATTTGCCGCCACGCCGCCAGTGTGCATGAAAATTTCCCGCTAAAAACGGCCCTTGCGCACATGCATCTCGTGTACAATGGCTCCGCTTTTCGTTTCCATACCCGGTAAGGAGGGTGCATGGCAGGAGCATTGACCAAAACACAGTTGGTCCGCCAAATGGCGGAAGCCAACGACATCAGCAATAAACAGTCGGCGCAGTACCTTGATGCCCTCGCGGCTTTGGCGGTGAAGGAGACCAAACGTTCTGGTCAGTTCACGCTGCCGGGCCTGGGCAAACTCGTGAAACAGCAGCGCAAGGCGCGCTTGGGGCGCAATCCGCAGACCGGCGAAACGATCAAGATCCCCGCCAAGACGGTAGTGAAGTTTCGTGTAGCGAAGGCGGTCAAAGACTCGATCGCACCCGGCAAGAAGTAAGGCTCGTTCGGCGCCGGGCTGTGGCGGAGCGGCGGCGCGCCCACGAGCAGATTATTTCGCCAGGGAGAAAAGGCAGGCGCTTGCCGCCCCTTTTCTCCCTTGTTTTTTTTGCGCACTCTCATGCCCACCTCGCCGCTTTCGCCGGAGCTGGCCGCCCGCTGGCGCGCTCAGTGGGACGCACCGCCCACTACGGCGCGGCTGTTTCGCGCCCCCGGCCGGGTCAACCTGATCGGCGAGCACACCGACTACAACCAGGGCCTGGTGCTGCCCGCCGCCATCTCGCTCGCCACCTGGATCGCCGCCGCCCCGCGCACGGATGGCCGCCTGCGCCTAGCCAGTTTGCAGATCGCCGGCCCGGTGGCCGCCACGCTCGACGCCTTGGCGCCGCTCCGCTCGTGGGCCGACGGCGCGCTGGGCGTGGCCGCCTTCCTGCGCCGCCAGGGCCAGCCGATCGGCGGCGCCGATCTGCTGATCTCGAGCGACATGCCGCTCGGCGCCGGGCTGAGCTCGTCGGCGGCGCTCGCCGTCGGCGCCGGCTTCGCCCTGCTGGCGCTCGCCGGGCAGGCGCCCGCGGCCGGCGACCGCGCCGCGCGCTGGCGGCTGGCCGAAGCCGCCCTCGCCGCCGAGCACGAGTTCGTGGGCACGCGCTGCGGCATCATGGATCAGGCCAGTTGCGCGCTGGCCCGCGCCGGCGCCGCCCTCTGGCTCGACTGCCGCAGCCTGGAGACCAAGCCGGTGCCGCTGCCCGCCGACGCGGTGCTCGCCATCTGCGATACCGGCGTACGGCACGAGCTTGCCGCCTCCAAGTACAATCGCCGCCGCGAGGAGTGCGAAGCGGCGGTGGCGGCGCTGCGCACGCTGCGCCCGGAGATCGCCAGCCTGCGCGACGTCGCCGCCGCCGACTTCGCGAGCTTTGCCGAGCGCATCCCCGAGCCGGCGCGCCGCCGCGCCCGCCACGTGATCGGCGAAAACGAGCGCGTCGCGCAGGCCGCCGCCGCCCTCGACGCCGCCGACTGGCCGCGGCTGCGCGCCATCCTCGCCGCCTCCCATCGCAGCTTGCGCGACGATTACGAAGTTTCGTGCGCGGAGCTCGACGCCATGCTCGCCGCCGCCGAGGCCGCACCCGGCTTTTTGGCGGGACGCATGACCGGCGGCGGCTTCGGCGGCTCGACCGTCAACTTCGTGCGCCGCGGCGAGGAGGAGGCGTTTCGCGCCAGCGTCGCCGCCGCCTACCGCCGCGCCACCGGCCGCGAGGCCGTCATCCGCCTCGTCACCAGCGCCGAGGGCGTCGGAGCCGCCTGAGTCGCGCGCGTCATTTGCGATTGATCAAGGCGGCGGCGTAGCCGGCGCCGAAGCCGTTGTCGACATTGACGACCACGACGTTCGAGGCGCAGGAGTTCAACATGCCGAGCAGCGCCGCCAGCCCGCCCAGGTTGGCGCCATAGCCGACGCTGGTCGGCACCGCAATCACCGGCGCCGAAACCAGCCCGCCGACCACGCTGGGCAGGGCGCCCTCCATGCCGGCGACGACGACGATCACGGTGGCCGCCGCCAGGTGTTCGCGCTCGGCCAGCAGGCGGTGCAGTCCGGCCACGCCCACGTCGTGGATGGCCCGCACCCGGCTGCCCATCATCTGCGCCGTCAGCGCCGCTTCCTCCGCCACGGGAATGTCGCTCGTCCCCGCCGCCAAAACCAGCACCTCGCCCCGGCCCTTGAGCTCGCGATCGCGCCGCAGCGTGACAATGCGGGCGCGGGCGTGATAGCGGGCGGCCGGCAGCTTGCGCTTGACGGCACGGAAGGCCGCCGCGTCGGCACGCGTGATCAACAGGTTCGGGGCATGCTTGGCCACCGCCGCGGCGATGGCGGCGACGTCGGCCGGCGCCTTGCCCTGCGCCAGGATCACTTCCGCCGCCCCCTGCCGCAACGGCCGGTGATGATCCACGCGGGCGAAGCCCAAGTCTTCGAAAGGCAGATGCCGCAGGCGGCGCGCCGCCGCGGCGGGCGTGAGCGCGCCGGCGGCGACCTCGGCCAGCAGGCGCTCGAGCGAGGCGGGATCCACGCTGTTATTGTACCGGCCCGCCCGCGCCGGCCCTACACGCCCAAAACTTCCACCTCGCCGGCGCCGGCGAGCGCCAGCAGCACATTCACGTCCAGCAGCGCGACCTTAGAAGCCACCTTCTTCATCGAGAAAACGTTGCACCCGGCTGGCCGGAATGATCGGAGCGTTGGGGGGAACCGAAAAGGTTGCAAAGCGCTTTCCGCCTCGCGCCGCCGGCGGACCCGCGCCGCGGCTAGCGTGCCGCCAGCCACTCCAGGCGCAGAGCCGGCAACTTTTCCGCCAGCGCGCGCAACTCCGGATCGCCGGTGGCCAGCGGCGCCCGGCGGTCGAGCGCGGTCGCGACGGCGAACGCGCCGGCATACGAGATGCGATGCCGCGCCTTGATCGCCGCCGCCCGCATCACCAGGTCGTCGTCGGCGGAAACCACCTGAATCTTCGCCCGAAACGAGGCGACTGCGGCTTGCGCGAAATCCCAGCCGCGCAGCCGCGTGGCGACGTACAGGACCTCGCCCAAATTGATGATGTTGACCCCCAGCAGCAGTTCGCGCCCTTCGTGGGCCGCAAAAATCCTCGCGACGCGGTCGGCGGCCGGCAGCTCGTTCTTGAGCCAGGCCAGCAGCCCCCAGGAATCGAAGACTAACTCTTCCACGAGCCGCGGCTTTTGCCGGCGACGAGCCGGTCATCCCGCTTGAGCTCCGCATCCCGCTCGCGCCGCAGCAGGCCGAGAGCATCGGTGCCCGCCAGCGAGCCCCGCAATTCATCGAGCGAGAGCAGCCGCTGGCCTCCGGACGCGGTCCAGGCCTCGGCCGCTTCGCGCACCGCATCTTGCAGCGTCACGCCGCGCCGCGCCGCCGTGCTCTTCAAGCGCCGCAGCAACTCGGCCGGGAGGCGCACCGCCAGCATCTTGCGTCCCGTAGCTTGCATGCAAGCATTCTAACATGGAGACTGGGGGACCGCTCGGCTCCGTATCTCTCATCGTGGCCCAGGCGTATGCTCTTGCTCATGCGCGACCCGATTCCGTCCCTTTCCCGCCGCGAATGGCTTGTGCGCGCCGGCGGCGCCGCCACCCTCGCCGCCGCCGGCATCTCCGCCCTGCCGGCGCAGAATCCCGGCGAGCCCGCCGCCGCCGTCGCCGACCGCGAAAGCCGCATGCGCTGGTGGCATGACGCGCGTTTCGGCATGTTCATTCACTGGGGACTCTACAGCGTGCTCGGCCGCCACGAGTGGGCCATGGAAGACGAGGGGATCCCGGTGCGCGAGTACGAGAAGCTCGCCGACCGCTTCCATCCCGTGCCTAACGCCGCCCGCGCCTGGGCGCGGCTGGCGCGGCAAGCGGGGCAGAAGTACATGGTGATGACCACCAAGCATCACGAGGGTTTCTGCCACTTCAAGACTCGCTACACCGATTACTGCGCCCCCCGCCTCGGTCCCAAGCGCGACCTGGTGCGCGAGTTCGTGGAGGCGGCGCGCGCCGAGGGCCTGCGCGTGGGCTTCTACTATTCGTTGATGGATTGGCACCATCCCGACGGCGCGCGCTGCGCCACCGACGAAGCGGCCCGCCGCCGCTTCGTGGCCTTCACGCACGGCGTGATCCGCGAGCTGATGACCAACTACGGCAAGATCGACGTGCTCTGGTACGACGTGGATTGGCCCCTCAAGCCGGCGCAATGGGAGTCGGAAAAGATGAACGACATGGTCTTCCAGTTGCAGCCGGAGATCATCGTCAACAACCGCAACGGCGTGCCCGGCGATTTCTCGACCCCCGAGCAGCGCGTCTCCGCCGCCGCCCCGGGCCGCGCCTGGGAAACCTGCATGACCATGAACGACAGCTGGGGCTATCAGCGCGCCGACGACGATTGGAAATCCGCCAAGACCATCGTCCGCGACCTAGTGCGCTGCGCCCACGACGCCGGCAACTACCTGCTCAATATTGGGCCGCGCGGCGACGGCTCGATTCCCGAGCCCTCCATCGAGCGGTTGAGCGAAGTCGGCCGCTGGCTGGAGCGCAACGGCGGCGCCATCCACGGCACCGAGCCCTGCCGCGTCAGCCGCTCGGTCTTCGCCGGCTTCACGCGCCGCGGCAACACGCTCTTCGCCCATGTCCATTTCTGGCCGGGCAGCGAATTCGGCATCGGCGGCCTGCGCACCAAGGTGCTCTCCGCCCGCCTCTTCGCCGGCGGCCAGCCGCTTCGCTTTACGCAAGACGATTTTCGCCTTCACTTCACCGGTCTGCCGGCGCAAGCGCCCGACCAGCCGGCAACGGTCCTGGCCATCGAGTGCGCCGGCGAGCCGGTGCAAGACATGAACTACGTGCGCACCGAGCGGCCCCGCAACGGCGTCTATACGTATTCGCTCTAAGTCGGCGAGCAACCCGCGCCGGTCACTCGGAAGCGGCGCGGCCGCCTATTTTCGGCAGGCCGCCGGGGTTGCGAAAGGATGACTTCTGGAACGCGGGTTAGGTTAAAATCCAGGGCCAGAAGACACTCCTTGGGATTCACGAAACCGTATGGCAAACCTAAAATCGTCCGCGGCTTTTTGGGATGAAAAGGCGAAAGAGAACGCCCATTGGTATATCTCTTCGTTCGGGCCGTACACTGGTCGCCGCGAGGAAGAGTTCTGGGTCTCCGGCCAACTAATTTGGCGCGATCTCAAAGCTAGAACCGGCTACGTCCCCCGTCCGGAAGACGTCGTCGTGGAGATCGGTTGCGGAATCGGGCGGCTGACACGGGCGATCGCGCCCGAGGTCGGCGTTGTCCACGCGTTCGATATCTCGGCCGAGATGCTGCGGCGTGCCAAAGAGGGTTGTCCATCCAACGTCCAGCTCCACCTGGCGGACGGAGATAGTTTGCGGCCATTGGCCAACGCAAGCGCCGACCTCGTCCTCGCCTATTGCGTGTTCCAGCATCTGCCGAGCTACGAAGCGCTAGCAAACTATCTGCGTGAGATGGCGCGAGTGGCTCGGTCCGGCGCCCTGATTGCATTCACAACCGTGCCGCGCGACTGGAGAGCCGAGCTACTGCCGGTCGTGCGAATGAAATCGGCGATATTGAGCCCATTACGGAAGGGCGGACCCCGCGGTCTGTACCGCAAAGAATGGGTGGGCATCCGCCCCTCGCGCCGTCGCCTCGACGCGCTCTGCCCTTTTCGTGTCGAGCATGTGCCGCTGGATCGCGAGCGGTGGTTGTTTTGGGGCCGGGGGCGTGAATCGAACTCTGCATTAGCCCCCCCCCCGCACCCAAGCCACGAGCGTGAACAACACGTTTTAGTGGTCCGGTATTCAGCCCTGGCGAACCAAGATCCGGCGGCCCGGCCCGACTCGACGCCATGCCTGTCCGCCTGCTCGCCGCCGTCTTGCTCGCCTGGCATGGAGCGAATTATTAGCGTCCCAAGCCGAAACTGGCGGAAGAACCGACATGAGCAAACAAAGCGCCGGCCTTTTGCTCTACCGCATCCGCGCCGGCGGGCCCGAGGTTTTGCTCGTCCATCCCGGCGGCCCTTTGTGGGCGAAGAAAGACCTCGGCGCCTGGTCCATTCCCAAGGGTGAGTTGCAGCCGGGCGAGAGCGCGCAGGCCGCGGCGGTACGCGAGTTCGGCGAGGAGCTGGGCTTTGCGCCGCCCGGGTCCATGCAGCCGCTCGGCACGGTGCGCCAAGCGGGTGGCAAAACGGTTGAGGCCTGGGCGGTCGAGGGCGACTGCGATCCCGCCGCGCTGCGCGGCAATAACTTCGCGATGGAATGGCCGCCGCGCTCCGGCCGCCGGCAAGAGTTTCCCGAGGTGGACCGCGCCGAATTTTTTCGCCTCGAGGCGGCGCACGCCAAAATTAATCCCGCCCAGGCCGCATTCTTGGACCGGCTTGCGCAGTGGCTGGCGGACGGCCGTCCGCGCTAGTGTCCCTGGCAGTGGTCGCGAAAACAGGCGGCGATGCGCCGCCTGGCGTCTTCGGCGGCGAGCAACCCTGGCCGCCAACTCGGAATCCTACTTTAGTGGCTCCCCCAGGGGACTGCCGCGCGCGTCCGGAGCGCATCGCTCTTTGACAATTGAATAATCCGTATTGCGGGGGCTGGTCCCGCCGCTGCCACGCGCGCCAGCCCCCTCTCTTGGGAGCACCCATCGGGGGAGGAGACCGTTGCAAGGCGCGCGAGCCGGTGCGGGTGCGGTCGCCTAACCGCATGAGCCGGCGGCGCTTCCCCTGCGCCGCCCTGGTCGAATCGGCCTCCGACGCGGTCTCCCCCCGCCGCTGCGCGCGCGACCGGCGGCGCTGCCGTCAACTTGGACCGGCTGGCGCTAAGGCCGGCGCAACGGCCAGCATCTTACCCTGCGCGCTAGCGTCCCTGAAAGTGATCGCGAAACCAGGCGGCGATGCGCCGCCGGGCGTCGAACCCGTGCCAAGGCTCGCGGCTGGGCGCACCGAGAATGCCGCCCGCCAACGTGCCGTGCACTTCGCGCGGATAGGTCACCAGCTCGACGGGCACGCCCATTTGGTGCAGGGCGCGGTACATCTCCTGCGATTGCCCGAGCGGATCGGTAATGTCGGCCTGCCCCTGCAACAGCAGCAAGGGGCTCTTGGCGTGGCCGGCGTAGGCGAGCGGCGATTGCCGCCAGGCGTCCTCGGCGCGCAGCCAGGGCTGGCCGAAGAACCAGCGGTCGTACCAGGAGCCATCCTCGGTGCCGTACTCGCTGTATTGATCGATGACCGGCGCGCCCGAAATCACGGCCGCGAAGCGATCCGTCTTGCCTTCGACGAAACCCGCCATCTCGCCACCATAACTGTAGCCGAACAGACCGAGGCGGCGCGCGTCCACCGGGCGGTGGGCGAGGGC
Source organism: Terriglobales bacterium (assembly GCA_050746125.1). GTDB lineage: Bacteria > Acidobacteriota > Terriglobia > Terriglobales > SCQP01 > JAJPKR01. The sequence continues at coordinate 10,819 of JBOGKX010000170.1, forward strand.
CCAATCCAGGCCGGCCATGACGTCTTCGAAGTCACGGTCGCCGAGATCGTTCTTATTGGCGGCGACGAAGGCCGCTCCGTAACCGGTGCTGCCGCGCGGATTGGGCTCGAGAAGCGCCCAGCCTTGCGCCAGCAGCCATTGATTGAATGGCGAAAACGATTGCAAGAAGGCCCCCGTCGGCCCGCCGTGCACCTCCACGATCAGCGGCAGCTTTCCGTTCGTTGTCGCCGTGCCGCAATGGGCGGCGGCGGGCCAGTAGAGCAGCCCCTCGATCGGCAGCCCGCCCGCGCCCTGCCAGCGCACCGGCGTTGCCGCCATCCAGCCGGCGGCCGGCCAGGCGGCATTATTGGCGCTGAGCGTGACTGGCGCGCCGCCGAGCGCCGCCGCATACACGACCTGCGGCATGCGATCGCTCGCCTGCGCGACGAAAGTCCAGCCGGTCTGGCGCGAATTGGTGGCGAAATTGGTCTCGACCGGCGCCGTTTGCGGAATATAACTCACCGCGCCGCCGCGCACCGTCACCCGCGCCAGGCCGGCCGTGGTGCCGCGCTGCGCGGCGGCGAAAATCGCCGCGCCGTCGGAGCTCCAGATCGGCAGCCGGCCGGCGAGGTTGAAGTCGCCGCCCGCATCGGTGAGATCACGCGGCGCGCCGCCCGCGGCCGGCATGACGTAGAGGGCGGAAACGCCGGGCGGCACGTCGCGCTCGCTTTGCGCGATCAGCGCCAGGCTTTCGCCCTCGGGCGAGAAGACGGCGGCATCCACGCTGGTGGGCGCGGCGGCGAGCGTCTTGGCGACGAGGCTCGGCACGGAGACGATCTCGAGTTGGTTTTGCGGGCCCAGGTCGCCGGCATTACCGGGCGGCGCGGTGATGACGGCGATGGCGCGCGAATCCGGCGCCCAGGCGGCGAAGCGCGCTTCGCGGCCGGCGGGCGTGACGGCGACCGTCGTGCCGCTTGCCAGCGAATACAGCCACTCCTGCGCCGGGCGCGGCTCGAAGCCGACCACGTCGGGATCGTCTTTGTCCGTGATCTTCTTTTTCTCCGCCGTGGTCTGTGGCCGCGGGGCGGAGGCGACGATCCATTGCCCGTCGGGGGAAATCTCGAACGAGCCGACGTCGAGCGCGACCGGCTCGGCGGCGCCGGTCGGGGCGACAGCAAGATGCAGCGGCTGCGCTTCGCCGCCCGGCGCCGTGACGCGCAGGCGGAAGATCTGGCGGTGATCGCCGCGCTTGGCGAGGAAAAGCACGGCCGAGCCGTCGGGCATCCACTGCGGATCGGACTCGCCGGCCTTATCCGCCGCCGGAGATACGGTCACCTGTCGCGCCCCGGCTGGCGCTGTGGTCGCAGCCATCCAGATGTGCGAGCGGGCGCCCTCGGCCGTGCCCTCGCGCTGCACGTAAGCCACCCAGCGGCCGTCGGGCGAAAGGCGCGGCGAACTGACCGTTTCGTAATGGCGCAGTTGCTCGTTGCCGGGACAGACGGTGTAGGCAGGATGGGGCGCTGGCGCCGCCGCGAGGGCGGCAATGGCGCTGGCCAATATTAGGGCGGCGACTCGCATGCGACTCAGGGTAACACCGCGCCCCCGCCCGCTCCGCCCTCTCCCAAGCCAGCGAGGCTGCGCCACCGCGGCGGAAACCATGGGCACGAATCCGTCGTATGCAAGGAAGGCGCCGCGGCTTCCGCCGGAAGCTGCGAACGCCTAACTGGATCGGACGAGGAGACTCCAATATGCGCAAAATTCTCAAGCTCGCCGCCGGCACGGCCGTCGCCGCCCTGCTGGTGCTGATGTGTTCCGCCGGGTTCGTGCTGGCCGCGCAAGACGCGCCCGCGCCGGCCAACGTCGCCGGCACTTGGCAGCTCAGCATGCAGGGGCGCAACGGCAATACCATGACCCAAACCATGACCATCGAGCAGGATGGCGCCAACATCAAGGGCACGATCAAGGGGCGGCGCGGCGATCAGGCGTTGACCGGCACGGTCAGCGGCAACGACGCCAGTTGGACCGTGTCGTTTCAAGGTCGCAACGGCAATACTTTCAATTTGCAGTACAAGGCCACCGTTTCCGGCGACAGCATGAAAGGCACGCTGGGCGGCGGCCGTTTCAGCCGCGACTTCACCGCCACGCGCGGCGCCGCCGCGCAGAAGTAGCTGGCGTTCCGCCGCTTCGCCGTGCGGCCGGAGACCGGCGGCGGAACCCGTTTGAATTGAACAAACTCATTGGTGTGGGTGGTAGGTCCGATGCACCACGAGGCGCGCCAATTGCGGGGCCAGTGGCCCGCGAGCCTTGTTTTTGCCGCCGCCGACGGGCAGGCGGAGAGCCGCGAACGCGAGCTATGCGGCCAGTTGCAGGCCGTCTAGCGCCGGCTTAACGTGCCCGCAGCACCGCCGCCCCCTGCCCCGCCGCCTCCCGCGCCTAGCGCTCCCCGGTGGGGCAAGCTTCAGCTTGTGTTTTTGCCGGCTTCAGCCGGCATGCGTGCCCTCAGCCCTTCAGTAGCGCGTGACGTACCGATACGTCACCTCCTGCTCGCCGCCGGGCGGGATCGTCACCTCGAAGCGAGCGGTATTCGAGTCCGGCTGCGTCCACTTCGCGCTCGCCGAGACCATGTCCCAGTCGCCCAGCATCGTCTCGTCGTCTTGCACCGTCACCGCTTCGGTCTTGTGGTTGCGCAGCGTCACTCGGTACTCCGCCTCGTAGCTCTTGTCGCCATGCACTCGGTACAGGATTCGCCGCCGCTCCGCCACCACGTCGAACGCATCGCCCAGCTTCACCTTCACGTTCTCCTGCTTCGGCGTGTGCTGGATCTGGTCCTCGCCGATGAACTGCGTCCCGCCGCTCGCGTCCGCCTGATAGACGCGCACCGTGCCGGCCGGCAGCGGGCGATCGAGCCCGTTGGCGGCATCGTTGCGAAAGCGCAGATACACGGTCACCGGCGGGCGTTCCACCCCGGTGAGATACGCCGTCGAGGCGAGATTCGCCGCTCGCTCGAGCAGCGCGTACTCCAGGGTCGGGTGCACCGCCGGCGCCGACAAGAGTTGAATCTGCTTGCTCTCGTCGTTCTGAATGTTCGTGCGCCGCTGCAGCGTGTAGAGGTGGTAGGCGAACAGCGGCTGCTCCTGAAACTGCGGGGGCGCTGTGATGCTCAGCGCCAAGCTGCCGGCCACCGCTCCATACCGTCCCGGCCCCGCCGCCGGCAGCGGAACCACGTGTACCGTTCCCGCCACCAATTGCAAGCTAGCATCATGGAACGCCGCGCCGCTGCGGTTTTGCAGCGTCACCCAGCCGGTCAGGTCGGCATTGCGCCGGTCCGGCGACAAGTCCACCACGTAGTCCGCCTCCCAACCCATGCCGCGCGTCAAATAGGTCGTCTCCAGGGTCTGCTGTGCGGGTCCGGCGTTGTCGAGCTCCCACAACAGCGTCGGCCGCGCGTAGAGATCGCCCGGCAAATCCGGCACGCGAATGCTCTGATAGCTCGGGTTCATCACAATCTGTCCGTTGATCCGCCAGATCCGCCCCCAGCCCGGCGTTCCCCCGCCGACCGGCGGCGCATCCGAAAGCAGCGTCGCCCGCGTCTCGGTCGTCGTCTCGGTGTTATTGATATATCGGATGCCGATCAGGGTGACCGTCCGCCCCACATACTTCGCCAGCAGTTTGTCGGGCGACAGCAGGTCGTATTCGAAGTCCTGCTCGGCGACGGACAGGGCGCGCGGCGCGTCCAGCGAGCGCAATTGCACCGACGCCGGCTCGATCTGCGCCGCCACGCCCTCGTAGCGCAGCGTCAGCGCCCCGTGCGGTAGTTGCACGGCGCGCCGCTCGCGCACCAGCCCGTAGCCGTTGTTGTAGATCGTGACGTTCACCGCCGTGCGATCGGTGGCCGTACTGGTATAGGTTTGCGCTGCGACGGATAAACCGGCGCCGAGAATACACAGAACCGCGAGGCCGGCAGCCGGCCATCGGGACATACCAGACATCGAGAGCCTCCTTGCGGCCGCGCGGTGCGAGTCATCGCCGCCATTCCTCTCAGACACCGCGGGGATATCGCAGGTTCCTCGCCCCGGCCCCGGCCGCCTGCGCGATCTTACCCCGCCGCCGGCGCCGCGCCCCGCTGTTCACGGTGCCACATGTTTCGCGGATCCAGCCAGCCCCGGCGAGCTTATGATTTCGGTACTGTAGTCTGGCCCAGCGCTGGCAATTAAGTTTGGCCCACCTGAGGTGACCGGGTACGCTTCCGTGAATGGCACGACGGAAGCGTAGCTGGCTGAGCAGCAGGGAGAAGGTGGAGCTGATGGAAAGGACACGCAGGGAAGAGCGGTTGGGCGAGGCCGGGAGTATTCGGGCGCTGGCGCGGAAGTTCGGAGTGTACCGACGGCTGGTGCGGCAAGCGCTGGCGAGCGCGCTGCCGCCGGAGCGGAAGCGGCCGGAGCGATCGCGGCCGCGGCTGGGGGCGGCGGAGGGCTTGATCGAATCGATTCTGGTGGCGGACCGGCGGGCGCCGCGGAAGCAGCGGCACACGGCGCACCGGATCTCTGGGGCACGTGCTGGTCGAGAACCGCCACGGCCTGATCGCCGCGGCCATGGCCACCGCGGCCGACGGGCTCGCCGAGCGCAATGCCGGCCTGCTGCTGGCCGAGGCTCTTCGCCGGCGCCGCCGACGGATCACGCTGGCGCCGACAAGGGCTACGACAGCCGCGATTTCGTGACCGCGCTGCGCAGCCTGGGAGTTACTCCTCACCTGATTCGGAACGATCACCATGGCACCAGCGCCGTCGACCGGCGCACGACGCGCCACGCCGGCTACCGGCAAAGCCTGCGCTAGCGCTGGCTGGTGGAAAAGCCGTTCGGCTGGCTCAAGCTCATGGGCGGCCTGCGCAAGATCAAGTTCCGCGGCCTGGACAAGGTCGGCTGGTTATTCCTCTTCGGTTGTGCCGCCTACAACCTGATTCGGATTCCCAAGCTGCGGGTGCAGCATGCCTGAGACCAAAATCCCCGCCCGCCACCCTGCGCAAACCGCCTCGCGAGCAGTCCCCGCCCGCGGCTGCGGACGCCAACGGCTCGCCTGAGGCTCCGCCGCAACCTCCTCGAGGCCCTCGCCGAGGGCATTTTCAACAAGCTCCTAGTAAAGTTAGATGCGAGTTACACGGAAAGGTTGTCTGGAGACCGGTGGCGTGGGACCCTGGGCGAAGTCGCCAGACCCCCGAATGGATTGGCGCGTTGCCATCGGCGGTTCGCAGGCGGGGGGCAAGAGAAAACGGCGCGCACGCTGCGCAAGGCGATGCGCATTTGGCGGCGAGGGCAGGCGCGGCTTCGCAGGCGCGACAGATTATGTCAGCGGTTCGTCCTCCGACCCTATACGCCGCTCGCGCGGGAGATTTTAAGTTGTCGCTGGGGGGTTGCAGAGTTTCACATTTTCAATTAACCTTCTCTAAAGCTGGAATTTCCATAGATGAGCCGGCGTTGTGGCTATGTTGCTCGCTGAACCGCGCCCCGATACGGGGGAGCCGAAGAGAGGGGACGCGGAAGACAGTCCCAGTCCCGCGCGCAAGTTGGGCGCGGCGTTCGCCGCGGCGCGGGCGGCGCGGCAGCTTTCCGTCGAGCAAGCCACGGCGGCCACGAGGATCACACGGCGTTTCCTCCTGGCCATCGAGGCGGGCGACTTCGACCAACTACCCAAGGGCCTTTTCCGCCGCAGCTTCATCCGCTCCTACGCGCAGTACCTAGGACTCGATGAGGCGACGGCCGTCGCCAGCTTTTTGGCGGCGACCAATCTGCAAGACGTGGCACCTGTCTCCTCGGCAGCATCGCCCGCGCCGTCGGGCCGCCGAGGCGGACGTCTGATCACGCTAGCCGCGCCGGTGCAAACTCGGGTGGCAAGGCGCGTGGAGGAGATCCGGTCCGCGGCGCGCACGTGGTACGCCACCTGCCAGGCGAGACTCGCGACAACTTGGAAAGCCATGGAGCGCAGCGAGCCCGGTCGCGGGGAACGCCGCACAGTCAGGCGGACGGCGGCCGACGCCTATGCGCAGCCGCCGCTTCCGCTAACTGCGGCTGCAACAAACAAATTCGCCGAGGAGGCTGCGCCGAGCGCGAAAATTTCCGAACAAGTTTCGCCAGCCACTATCGCGGCCCCGCCCCTTCAAGCGCGAGTCGCGCGGTGGGTGACGGAGTTGCGGTCCGCAGCGCGGAGACCGTGGGCTCCGTTGCGGGCGCGATTTGCGCCGTGGGCGCGGATCGGCGCATTGGTTTTCTTGGCGCTGGTTCTCGGCGTGCTCTGTGCTTGGAGGGTGGGGCTCGCGGCGAGTTGGAGAAGCGCCGCGCACATCGTTTTTCCGCCGCTCGCGACCACCGCGGCGAGGATGCCGGCAAGGCTCGCACCGCCGTCCGTTGTTCCCGTGAAAGCAACTCGCGGCGACTTGGCGAAGGCCCAGCCGCAACCCCCACCCGCCAGTTCCACCAGCCCGCTCGCGGCAGAGGCGGCTACAGGCGGCCCTGCGCCGCGGGTGGTGCTGCAGATCGCTGCCAACGCCCCAGTGTGGATTCAGGTGACGGCGGGCCGCCGCCAGGTCTTCGCTGGATCGCTGCC
>JBOGKX010000171.1:0-28821 GCA_050746125.1 Terriglobales bacterium
TCACTGTGGTGAACGCGATCGTGGTCATTCTCTCGCCGGCCACCGCCACGGTCAACACGGGCCTGACGCAGCAATTCACGTCGCAGGTGCGCAATACCACCAATACCGCCGTAACTTGGCAGGTGAACGGGGTCAACGGCGGTGCAGCCGCGACCGGCACCATCAGCGCCCAGGGCCTGTATACCGCGCCTACGACGTCACCCGCGGGCACGGTCAAGGTGACCGCGCTTTCGCAGGCCAACACGAGCAAATCCGGCAGCGCCGCCGTGACCGTCGCTCCGGCGGTGGCAATTACGATCAGCCCCAACGGCAACAACATCACCGTCGCCGCGGGCGCCACACAGCAGTTCACGGCGTCGGTCACCAACACCAGCAATACGGCCGTTACCTGGCAGGTGGATGGCGTTACGGGCGGCGGCGCCGCAGTGGGCACCATCACCGCGCAAGGCCTCTACACCGCGCCCGCGATTCCGCCGGTGGGCGGCGTGGTCGAGATTGGCGCCGTCTCACAGGCCGATCCGAGCCGGTCGGCCACGGTGCCGGTCGGCGATACTTACTCCAATGTCAGCCTCAAAGGGACCTTTGTCCTGAGCCTGAGCGGCTTCGATGCCAGCAATCATTTCTTTAGCGCGCTGGCGGTAGTGACCGCGGATGGCCAGGCCGACAGCAGCGGATTCGGCCAACTGTCAGGCAGCGAAGAAGTGATCAGCAACGGCGCGTACACCGGCCCGACGGCACTGGCGGCCGCCTGTTGCCAGTACCAGGTGCTTGCCGATGGCCGCGGGGCGCTTACCATCACCGGCCCAGCCGGAACGGCGACCTATGCGCTGGCGATGAGCAGCGGCACGGGCGCCGTCTTAACCGATTTCGACAATGGCGCCCGGATTCAAGGGGCGCTGCAAGCCCAGGATCAGAGCGCCATCGCCACGCCGCTCAACGCCTCGTTCGCGTTTGGCGGACCGGCGGCGATCGGTCAGCTAACCTTCACCACCACGTCGCCGGGAGCCGGCAATATCAGCGGCACTCAGGACGTGATCGTGAGCGGCGCGATAGCCTCCGATCTGAGCCTCGCGGGGACCTTCACCGCCGGCTCCTCCGGGCGCGGGACGGCGCAGTGGACGAGCCTGCAAGGCTCCGCCAACGACTCCTTTTACATCGTGGATGCCAGCCATCTGGTGCTCATGAGCACCGATCCCGCCAATCCTGGCCTGGCCACGGCCACGCTGCAATCGGCTCCGGTCACCGCGTTAGCCGCCGGCGACTACGCTTTCACCACCTCCGGGCAAACCTCCAGTTCGCCGGCCGGTCCGCTCGGCCTGACGGGAGTATTCACCTTGAACGGGCTGGGCCAAATCACCGGCGGATCGGTTGACGGTGTGGTAGGCACGACCGCGTTCACCGCCGCCACGCTCAGCGGCGCCAGCTTAACCAGCAAAAGCAACGGCGAATTCAGCCTGGTGCTAGCGGCCACAGCGCCGACGCTGGGCGCCGATTACGCGGTGTGGATGGCGTCCCCCAGTGTTGGCTACATGCTGGAAGCCGATAACAATGGCAACAGCACCGGCGCCCTGGCGCTGCAACAAGGCGCGCCCTTCGGCGCCACCGCGCTCAACGGCGTCTTCGCCTTCCGGCTGGCCGGCAGTCCGGCCGCAGGGCAAACCGTGCTGCAACAGGGCTGGATCGCCTTCGGCAGCAACAACGCGGCACTCGGATCCGCCGATCTCATGGTGGATGGCGTCAAGGCGCCGGGGCAGTCGTTCACCGCCACCTACGCCATCACCGATTCCAGCCTCGGCCGCTTCACGGCCACGCTCACCTTTCCCAGCGTGCTATTGTCCGGCAGCGCGATGACGGTGAAGGTGGCCGGTTACATCATCGCTCCGACCGGCACACCGCAAAGCCCGGCGTTGGGCAGCTCATTCCTGGTGCAAGCCGACAGCTCGCAAAACTGGAGCGGGCAGTTGTTCCAGCAGCATTAGCGCGGCGAGCGGCGGCAAGGCGCAGGCCGCGGGGCGCGGCGGCTAGGGGCGGCGGGCCCAGGCCGCCTGCCTGCCGCCAAACCATCCCAATCCGTCGGCGCTCCAGGCGCCAGCGCCGTAAGCAAAGACCATAAACGAAGCCGCGGATAGCAACATCGGCAGCTCGTAGCCGGGGACATGGGTGATCGGTCCGGAAGGCAAATGCACGCGCAAAAAGGCGATCAGCATCTCGCCCGCCAATAAGATGCCGAAAACGCGCGCCGCCAGCCCCAGCACCAGCGCCGCGCCGCCGATGGTCTCAAGGAAGGCGGCGATATAGCCGAAGTAGGCGGGGAATCCCATGTGGGAGAACATCGCCGGGGTCTGGTGCAGGTGGCCGACCTTGACGAGGCCGTGATAGAGAAACACCACGCCCACGGCGCAACGCAGCAAGAGCAGGGCTAGCGTACGGATGAAACTCATCTTGTTCTCAGGCTACCGCGCCCGGCGCGCGGACACCTGTACTCGGCGGTTGAACGCTTCGGCTACGATCTGGGCGAAAACGTATCAACCTGTCCCGGCGGCTAGGCCCAGCGACGCGCCGGGCCTAGCCCGCCGCTCGCGGTCCATCCCGCACCGCTTGGCAACTTGTTGATTTAGCAGCGCTCCGGCGGGCGGGTACGGTTTGGGTGCAATGCCCGGCGGCTTGGCCCCCGAAGTGCATGGCCAAGAGCGTGATGATGACCGACTCACAACTTGGCAGCGACGCAAGCCTGGCCTCCGAGATGGCGGCGCGCGCAGGGCGACCGCGCCGGCCGAGCGCGGGCGGCTTCACGCTGCTGGAAACGATCTTCGCGCTCTTTATCTTGTGCGTCGGCATCGCGTTTCTCGCCGCCACTTTCGGCGGGTCGATTCGCGCCGACGCCAACAATCAATCGCAGAACGCCAGCGTCTACCTTGCTAATCAAAAGGCCGAGCAGATCGTGCGGCAGTTGCGCTGCATTGAGGACAACGGGGGTTGCCAGGCCACGTTCACCGACAGTTATGGACAGACGACGAATGTCGCGCCCACCACGCCCGCGCTACTGAACAGCGCTGGCGAAATCGATTTCACTCTTGCCGCGCTGCCTGGTTACAGCGAAACCGTCACCATCGGCGGCCCGAATTGCGTGGTCGGAACGGCGGCCTATTGCGGCACCTATGACGTGCGCTGGAATGTCTCAGCGCCCGTGGCGCCAGCCGGCGGCATATCGCCGCCCCCACCCGGCGCGCCTGCCTTGTACCAGATCACGATCGGCGTGCGCGGTACCGCAGGCGCCTACTTCGCCCCAGTAAACCTCCATGTTGCCGTCCCCTAAATCCCGCGCCGGCTCTTCGCTTCTGGAACTGCTGATCGCTATCAGCTTGCTCCTTCTCATTAGCGCCATCGCCTTCGGTTTTTACGGGCGCTACAGCCAGCGCTACCAGGTCGAAATGGAGGCGGGAAACCTGACCTCGACCGGCGATCAGGCGCTGGGTCAGATCCTAGCGGATTTGCGGCTCGCCGGCTATCCGCCCGCCTTCACCGTTGGCATCGCGCCTAGCCCGATGAACCTCTATGGGCCCGCGTACACGGGCACGAGTGACAACCTCGTCGCGCGTGGCTTCAATTGGCCGGGCGGAGTTATGACCGCGACCGCAGCGTCCTTCGAGGCGGCGCTCGGCGATACCGGCACCACGCCCCTCGGCGTAAATGGGCTAATCGTGGATCAGGTGAGCTATACGCTGGCGGCGATGAACGCTGGCCAGACAGCGAACTGCACCGCCAACCCACAGTACCCCGCCGGGACACTGTGGAGCCTAAGCCGCTCCGTGACGCCTAAAACCGCCGCCGGCGGCGTGGGCGCGACCATCACAAGGACGGTACTCGACCATATCTTCTCCGCCAACGGCAACGCGCCGAGCGTTTTCAGTTATGACGACGCAGGCGGCAATGTGACCGCGAACCCGGCTGCCGTGGCACAGATCAGGGTGGCCCTTGTCCTGCAAACCTGCTCAGGCGATCTCAAGAATGGACTGCCGGTGCAGTTGCCTTTTAGTGGCACCGCCTACATTCGCAACCTTGGCCAGTAGGAGCATCGTCATGATCCCACAAATCCACGGCACGGTCCGGCGCCAATCCGGGGCGGCGCTGATGATTGCGATCTTCGCCCTGGTGATCATTTCCATGATGGGTATTGCAGTGCTCACGGTTAGCATGAGCGCGTCGCGCTTTTCGCGCCGCGCCGCCGCCCTGAGCCGAGCGGAGAGCGCAGCGCAGGCCGGCGCCGAGGAGGCGCGCGCCGCGCTCCGGGTGAGCGGTGCAACCGGCGTGCGCGCCGGACTGGTCTCCGCCATGAACGTCGTCTATATCGTCAACTATTGCGTCAATGGGGTTCTCGGGCAACCCTGGCTGCCGACGGACCCGTACCCGGATCCCAACTATCCTTCGGCGCCCAATCCCTTCGGGGGCGCTCCCGCTTACAGTCTGTCGAACCCGGTCTCGGTCGCGTCCACCTTTTTCGCTCCCGGCGGCGCGTGCGCTATCCCGGACGCAGAGCCCGACTTCAAATGGGCGCGAGTAAATCTCGAGACCGAGAACAGTGCCGGCCAGGTGGTGAATGCGAACGCCGGTTACGCCGCCGCGCCGCTGCTCTACGACTTCGCTCCCGGCCGCTTCCCCACTGGCGCGCTGGTCGACCCGAACGCCCAAAACGTATATCAGATTAGCGCCTATGCCGCGGACCCGACTGGCTACAAGCGCACGGTGATCGAGGAGGCCGCCTCCTACATTTTCCCCTTCCAGATCAAATCCACGGTTACCTTCGTCGGGCCTAGCCCCATCTATGCCAGCCCGCACTCGAATAATTTCAACATTTCCGGCGTGGACCAAGCCACCGGTACCGTTCTGCCGGCCATGGGCACCGTCTGCGGCACACCGCCGCCGCCCGGCTGCACAGGCGCAAACAACGCCGCATTCCTGGCTGGAGAGCCTTTCCGGCCCGACTACACCCACTACCCCGGCGCCGGCGTGGCGCCGCCCGCTCCCGCCATCGTGGATCTCAGCCCCGGCGGTCCGATGGGCGGTGGCGGCGCCCTGCCGGGCAATTACACCAGCGTCGCCGGCTTGAAGCAGATTGTGGCGCAGTTGATGGGCATGGCGCAGGTCAAGTGCGGCGGTGCGTTCGGCGCATGCCCGGTCTCGTCGGGCGACGGCACGGGCTTTCTCGATTCCACCACCCCCCAGATCACATTCGTGCAGGGCGACGTTACGCTGCCGGGGAGCGGGGGTGGAATTCTGCTCGCCACCGGCACCGTGACCGTACCCAACAACGTAACCTGGAACGGCCTGCTCATTGATATCGGGACCGGGAATATCCACTTCGCAAGCAACGGCGGCGGTCACCCCAATCTAGCCGGCGCGCTTTTCCTCGCCAACATCTGCGGGAACACCGGTTCTCCCAGTCCCGATTTGAGCAACTGTAATCAGATTGCCTCGCCCAGCCTGTCAACGTTCAACGGTGGCGGCAACGGGGGCTTCGCCTACAACAGCGCCAAGATCTCCGCCGCCGTCGCGAACCGCAGCTATCTGCTGCTCTCGTACCGCGAACAGTGACGGCGGCCCTATAATCGAAGCGGATGCCGCCTGCCGCCTTTGCCCTACGCCTGGCCGCGCCCATGCGCGGTCTCGGGATCGAGAGTTCGTTCGACGTTTTGCATCGCGCCCGGCAGCTGGAGGCGCAAGGCCGCTCGATCATCCATCTCGAGATCGGCGAGCCGGATTTCGCCACGCCCGAGCACATTCAAGAGGCAGCCTTTCGCGCCATTCGCGACGGCTATACGCACTACACGCCATCGGCGGGGCTGATGGCGCTACGCGAAGCGGTCGCCGAGCACGTAGCGAAAACGCACCGCGTGCCCGTCCATCCCGAGGAAGTGGTGATCGTGCCGGGCGGCAAGCCGACGCTTTTCAATACCCTAGTGGCGTTGATCGAGCGCGGCGACGAAGTGATTTATCCGGACCCCGGCTTCCCGATCTATGAGTCCATGGCGCGCTTTCTCGGCGCCACGCTGCGGCCGATTCGGCTGCGGGAAGAACTGGGTTTTCGCATGGACGTGGGCGAAATCGAAGCCGCCCTCGGCCCGCGCACCCGCCTGGTGATCCTCAATTCGCCGCACAATCCGACCGGGGGCACGATGACGCACGGCGATGTGCAGCGGCTAGCGAAGGCGCTCGCCGGAACGGAAGCGATGGTGCTGAGCGACGAGATTTATCAGCAGATCATCTTCGCGGGCGAGCACCACTCGATTTTTTCCGAGCCGGGGATGCGCGAGCGGGCGGTGCTGATGGACGGCTTCTCGAAGGCTTACGCCATGACCGGCTGGCGACTCGGCTACGGGGTGATGCCGCGCGAGTTCGGGAAGGCAGTCACCCGCATCATCGGCAACTCGACCTCCTGCACCGCCGCCTTCACGCAAATGGCGGGAGTGGCCGCGCTGCGCGGGGATCAGGAGCCGGTACGGCGCATGGTGGCGGAGTTTCGCCGCCGCCGCGACCAGTGCGTGCCGCGGCTTAACCAACTGCCCGGCTTCCGCTGCGGCCTGCCGCAAGGGGCCTTTTACGCCTTCCCCAATATCGAGGGCACCGGCTTCACGTCGCGCGAGCTGCAAGACCGCCTGCTCGAGGAGGCCGGCGTGGCGGCTCTGGCCGGCACCGCGTTCGGCGCGGGCGGGGAGGGCTACCTGCGCTTCTCGCTCGCCAACTCCATCGAAAACCTCAACGAGGCCATCAATCGCATCGCCGCCTGGCTCGCGCAGCACGGCGCCGGGAGCAAGGTGAAGCACTGAGCGCCGAAGCCGCGGCGCCGGCTCCCGTCGCGGCCGGAAATTGTCCATGCCGGCTCGCCGCCCCAGAGTCTTCGCTACCGCGGACATCGGCGCCGCGGCGCTCGACTCCCTGCGCGCCGCCGGGTACGAGGTCGAGGTCTATCCCCACGTCGAAGCGCCGCCCTACGAACTGATACTGGCGCGCGTGCAGTCGGGCATCGCCGGCCTAATCACCACGCTGCGCGACCGCATCGACGAGGCCATCTTCGCCGCCGGCGCCGCCGCCGGCCTGAAGGTGGTGGCGCAGGACGCGGTCGGCTTCGACAACATCGACCGGGGCGCCGCGAACCGGCATCGCATCCCCTTCACCAACACTCCCGGCGTGCTCACCGACGCTACCGCCGAGTTCGCGTTATTCATGCTGGGCGCGCTGGCGCGCAAGCTCTGGCCGGCCGAAAAGCTGGTGCGCGAGAATCGCTGGGGCGCTTGGCATCCACAATACCCGATGCTGGGAGACGAGGTGACGGGCAAGGCGGTGGCGGTGGTGGGCCTGGGCCGGATCGGCCGCGCCTTCGCGCGCAAGTGCCTGGGCTTCGCCATGCAGATCCGCGCCGTGGAATCGGCCGCCGGCGCGGACGCGTTCGCTACCGCCGGCGAGAGCGCGCTGGAGGCATTGCAGCGGCTGGAGCCGGAGGCGCCGCGCGGCTCGTTTCGGGTCGTGCCGTTGCGCGAGGCGCTGGCCGAGGCCGACTTTGTCAGCTTGCACGTACCGCTGGTGCGGCCGGCGGCGGGCGGGGAAGGCGGCACCTACCACCTGATCAACGACGAGACGCTCGGTTGGATGAAGCCCTCCACCTACCTGGTCAACACGTCCCGCGGCCCGGTCGTGGATGAAGCCGCGCTGGCCCGCGCCCTGCTCGCGGGCCGTCTGGCCGGCGCCGCCCTCGACGTGTTCGAGACCGAGCCGCTGCCAGCGGATTCGCCGCTGCGCGACGCGCGGCTCGAAGACCGGCTGCGCCTCTATCCCCACTTCGCCAGCGCCGGAGCCATCACCCGCCTCTCGACCGATCCGGATCGCGGCATGGCGGGCCGCTGCGTACAGGCGCTGCGCGACGTCATCGAGCGCGGCGCGAGCCCCTTCGTCGTCAACCGCGAAGTTTTTTCGGCGTAGTCGGGACGGCGAATTCACCGGCCGCCGCCATCGTTACCGCTGGCCGGCGGCGGCAAACGTACAATAAATCGGATGGCCCAAATTCGCCCGTTTGCCGCCTATCGCTATGACCTCGGCGCGGTGGACGCCGCCGACGTCGTCACCCAGCCCTACGACAAGATCAGCGCGGAGATGCAAAAGCGCTACTTCGAGCGCAGCCCCTACAACTTCGTGCGCATCATCCTGGGCGAAAAGCTCTCCTCCGACAACGCGCAAAACAACGTCTATACGCGCGCCGCGCGCTACCTCGAGGACTGGATCGCGAGCGGGATTTTGCGGAAGGATCCGGAGCCGGCGGTCTATCCCTACACGCAGACGTTCACGCTCACCGGCGAGTCCCATGCCCTTACCCGCCGCGGTTTCATCGCCCTTGGCCGCCTGGAGGACTACAAACGCCAGGTAGTCTTCCGCCACGAGCGCACGCTGGCCGGACCTAAACAAGACCGGTTGGAACTGCTGCGCGCCACCCAGGCCCACTTCGGGCAGATCTTCATGCTGTATAGCGACCCCGCGCAGACGACCGAGGCGGCACTGTTTGCCCGCGCCACGACGCCGATTCTCGAAGCGCGCGACGAATACGGAACCATTCATCGCCTTTTTCGCGAGGCTGACGCCGGCGTGCTGGCCAAACTGCAAGCGGCAATGGCGAAACGTCCCTTGGTGATCGCCGACGGCCATCATCGCTACGAGACGGCCCTGGCCTGGCGCGACGAGCAGCGCGCCCGCTTGCCGCAAGTCGCCGACTCGCGCGACGGCGCCCCCTGGGACTGGGCGATGATGACCTTCGTGAACCTCGACGCTCCGGGCCTGGTCGTGTTGCCCACCCATCGCGTCGTGCACGGGATGCCGGCCTGGGACGCGGCGGCGGCGGCCGAGCGCCTGCGCCGGTATTTCGCCGTCGAAGCGGTGGCCGGCGCGTGGAACCAGGCCTGGCCGCAGCTGCGCGAGGCGCTTGCGCGCGCCGCCGGCGAGGCGCGGCCGGCCCTGGCCGCCGCTCTGGGCGGGGGCAATTCGCATCCGCCCGCGCTCTTCTTCTTGCGCCTGCGCGAGGACCTGGACCTCGATGCCGAGCTTCCCGCTTATCACGAGCAGCAGCGGAGCCTGCCGGTGCTGCTGCTGCACGAACTGATTCTGGATCGCAGCTTCGGCATCGATGCCGAGGCGGTGCGACGCGAATCCCACCTCCGCTATGAGCGCGACGCACGCGCTGCCCACCAAGCGGTGGCCTCGGGGCAAGCGCAGGCGGCGTTTTTTCTCCATTCCGTTACGCCGCAGAAGGTGCGCGACGTGGCGCTGGCCGGGGCGGTCATGCCGCAAAAGTCCACGGATTTCTTCCCTAAGCTCCTCAGCGGCTTGACGTTTTACCGCGTCGAAAGCAACGGCTAAAACGGTGCCCAATCCGGCACTACGCATTTCGACGCCCGACTTATGTCCCATTCTGGCAATGGCTTACCGGGGGGCGGCCGAGAAGGGTGAAACGCTGGCCTTGCGGCCAGCATCTACTTAGGTGGCTCGGCCAGGTGTGGCTGGCCTATGGGACTGGTGTTGGGGAAGGAGCGGAAAATGCCCACTAAAGTCATACGCTGGTTGACGCAGCTCACCTGCTCGCACCATTGGGTGCGGGCGCGGTGGGCGGATGGCAGCTACGGCCTGCGATGCAGCGCGTGCATGAAGGCGTACGCAGTGACCTGGAATGAGCTCTTGAAGCAGGAGGAGCCGACTCGGGGCGGCGCGGTGGCCATGCTGCCCATCCACCGCCACGACGGCGCCGCGCCCGGGCCGGTCGCGGTCGAGGCACGCTCCGGCGCTGGCCGCCCGTTGGTCGCCTAGTTTCGGCCGCCGTCGCGGCTTGGCTCTCTCAATCCGCCGCCTATACTGAACAGAGGAGCGGTCCTTTTTGGGCCTTTTCCTCCGCGCACAATGATTCAGCTCACCGGGGCGGCTAAGCATTTTGGCGCCCGCACGCTCTTTGCCGACGCCGATTGGCTGCTTGGCGACCAGGATCGGGTCGGTCTGGTCGGCGCCAACGGCAGCGGCAAGTCCACGCTGCTGAAGATCCTGGCCGGCCTCGAGCCGCTCGACGCCGGCAAGCTCGTGCAGACCAAGCGCCAGTCGGTCGGCTACCTGCCGCAGGAGGGATTGGTGACGGCCGGACGCTCGCTGCGGGAGGAGTGCCGGTCGGTATTCACGGACCTGCTGGCGATGGAGCAAGAGCTGCGCGAGCTCGAGCCGCGCATGGCGGCCGCCGCCAACGCCGAGCAGTCGGCTCTGCACGACCGGTACGCGCAACTGCAACACTCCTTCCAGGTGCGCGGCGGCTTCGAGATCGGCGCCCGCATCGGCACCGTTCTCGCCGGCCTGGGCTTTCCCGCCGCCCAACTCGACGCCCCCTGCGAATCGTTCAGCGGCGGCTGGCAGATGCGCATCGCGCTGGCGAAGCTGCTGCTGGCCGAGCCCGAGGTGCTGCTGCTCGACGAGCCCACCAACCATCTCGACCTCGAGGCCCGCAACTGGCTGGAGGACTTCCTGGCGCGCTATCCCCATGCCTGCGTGCTGGTCAGCCACGACCGCTTTTTTCTCGACGCGGTGATCGAGCGCGTCGTCGAACTGGCGCACGCCAAGCTGACCATCTACAGCGGCAACTACTCCCGCTACGTGGTACAACGCGACCAGCGGCTCGAGCAGTTGCGCGCGGCGGCCAAAAACCAAGCCGCCCGCCGCGAGCAGCTGGAGGTCTTCATCAATCGCTTCCGCTACACGGCCACGAAGGCCAAACAGGTGCAGAGCCGGATCAAGGAACTAGAGCGGATGGAGGCGATCGAAGTGCCGCCCGAGGAAGAGGCCATCCACTTCACGTTTCCGCAGCCGCGCCCCAGCGGCCGCAAGGTGGTCGAGCTGCGCGGGGTGACGAAGAGCTACGGCGACAACCGCGTCTTCCGCGGCGTGGACCTGCTGCTCGAACGCGGCGAGCGGGTCGCCCTGGTCGGCCATAACGGCGCCGGCAAGAGCACGCTGATTCGCCTGCTGGCCGGGCAGGAGCCGCCCAGCGACGGCGAGCGCTCGCTCGGGCACGACGTGACAATCGAGTTCTTCGCGCAGGACCAGTACAAGGCGCTCGATGCCGAGCGCCGCATCCTGGACGACCTGACCGCCATCAGCCCGGCGCTGATGGCGCCGAAGCTGCGCAACGTACTGGGCTGTTTTTTGTTCCGCGGCGACGACGTCTTCAAGCGCATCGGCGTGTTGAGCGGCGGCGAGCGCAATCGCTACGCGCTGGCGCGCATGCTGCTGCAGCCCGCCAACTTCCTGCTGCTCGACGAGCCAACCAATCACCTCGACCTGCGCGCCAAAGACGTTTTGCTCGCGGCCTTGCAAGGCTACAACGGCACTATCGTCTTCGTCTCCCACGACCGCTACTTCATCGACGGCCTGGCCACCAAAGTGGTCGAGGTCGGCGGCGGCGAACTGGCGGTCTATCCCGGCGACTACGAGGACTATCTCTACCGCAAGGAGCATCCCGCCGGTGCGCCGGAGGCGGCGACGGCCGCCGGCAACGGGGGGCGCGCGGCGAACGCCGCGGTGGCGCGCGCGGTCAAGCTCACGCACCAGAAGAAGCGCCTCAACCCGCAGAAGCGGCGGCAGATGGAGGCGGCGATCGCGACGCTCGAGCAAGAGATCGCGCGAGTCGAAGCCGAGCTGGCGATGCTCGAAGGCGCGATGGCGCGCCACGAGACCTTTCGCGACGCGAACAAAGCGCAATCCACGGTCGCCCGCTACGAAGAGCAGCGGGAGAAGCGCGCCGCCCTCTACGCCGACTGGGAGCGGAAGTCCGCCCGCCTCGAAACCGATAGTGCCTCGGAAGCACAATAATGATGTCCATTGATGTCAAATGATGTCCCAAGACGTCAATCTGCGTTTATGATCGATTATCATGAGCAGGCGAGCCGGTCACCCTGTGCAAGGCGGGCCAAGGCGTCTGCCTTTGAGGTTGTCCGATCGTGTCCCAGAGGACTTGTGGGCGTTCTGCGAGGGGCATTACGGCGCGCCACAGACCGGGATCATCGAGGTGGCCTTGCGCCGTTTTATTGCTCGGGAACTGGAGGGCGACCCGCATTGCGGGCAGCGGTTTGAATCTTTTCGTGCACACGGCCCTGAGAACTTGCGGCCAACGCTAATTTCAATGTCGCCGCTCACCAAGGACTGAGGAGGGCATGGCGGCCCCGCGACAGCACCTGAAGCGCGCTCCGATCGAGGAGGCAATTATTGAGCTCCGAGTGCAACCAGCAGTTGGCCTAGCTTTCGAGCAGCTTGCGCCTTTGGTCGAAGAACTGGGCCAGTCGTACCCGGTAAGGGAAACCCTACGATCCTTGTCAGCAACACTCCATATCGGACGGGAGCCGCTGCTGCCCGAGCAGGAAGACCGCCAGCTCGGCTGGGTGCTGCATAGCTCTGACAAGTGCCAAGTAGTAAGGATTACGGCCGAAAGCTTTAGCTTCAGTCGGCTGCGGCCGTACACGGACTGGAATCAGGTTTCGAGCGAGGCGCGGCGCGTCTGGGCGCTCTATGTCAGGGTTGCGGAGCCTCTGCAGGTTACCCGCCTCGGTACCCGTTACGTTAATCGCGAGAGCCTGCCCAATGGCATCGCCCCGGGCCGTGTCCTTGAGGAACCGCCAAAGGTGCCGCCCCCCGCCCCCAGCTCCATCCAGCGCTTCGTAGCGCTCGTCGAGCTCCGGGACGCCGAAACCACCGCGAATGCGACGGTCATCCAGGCGATGGAGCCGACGCAAGCGGGCACAAATGTGTTCCTCGATATAGACGCCTATCGCATCGTTACGCTTTCCCCGCAGTCGCCAGAGATCCCCTTGGTCCTCGAGACCCTGCGTCAGCTAAAGAACAGGATTTTCTTTGCCAGCGTTACCGAATCCGCAGTGGAGGATTGGTCATGACCAGTACATGCGCTTACCGTTTTAGTCCTGGTGATAGCGAGGCCGCCAAGTCCATTGAGCACGCCACGCGAACTATTGCGGAGCACTGCCTTCAAAGCGTTTTTCTTCGCAGGCGCTGGGATCGCATTCGAGACCAGATAAGCGAACTGGGCGCCGAAGCAGCCTGCCCGGGGTGGGACGGCTACGGGGAGAAACCGGTCAGCAGGGATGCCCTTGAGAGGGCTCGTTCGTTGCTGCTTTGCCTGCCCTTCACGTTTCCACTGCCCGATGTGGGCGCCGACGGCGAGGGCAATGTGACACTGGATTGGCATTTCGGATGGCGCCGCGCGTTTACGGCGGCAGTTGCGGCTGACGGGCGCATTTTCTTCGCATGGGTAAGGGGCTACTCATCTTCTCGGGGTACGGAGTGGTTTTCAGATGATGAAGTACCGCGGGCCATGTGGGCGACTCTAGCAGCGCTGCAAGCCGGGCTGCCCGCCGAGAGCTAATGGCGTGGCCGGCGTTGAGCTCCTCCCAAGCGACAGAATCGCGCGCTGCCTTTACAGCCGAAGGCAATTCTCCTCAACAGGCGTCAAGCCAGGCGCGTTTGACCCGACCCCATACCACGAGCTCTCCTGCGCTCACATTTCCGGGCTTTCTGAAACGGCGGTGTGGGCCATGGCGCGTCTTACCCTCAGCGCTCGGCCTGGGCGCAACCACGTATATGCGCGTGCCGAGCTCGACGTTGAGCGTGTAAGGCAGCAGGGGCTCAGGGCGATTCGCGACGACGCCAGCTTCCACGGCCACACAACGGTCCTCGGATGGCCCCTTGTCGGTGACGACCGCAGGGAGCGCCGGCTGGAGATTGCGCTCCAGCTTTCGCTGGCAGCGACGCTCGTTCGCGCGGACCCTCCGATCTCCTGAGAGCGCGAGCGGCGGCCGCGGAGGTACGATTTCCGCATGAAGCTCCGCGCGCTGCCTATCTCCGTCGCGATCTCGGGCGTCCTCGCCCTTGCCCTCTGCCTGGCCGCCACGCCGCCGGCCGGCGGCAACGTTTACCCCATGCAGGAAGGCTTCGTGGATGCCCACGGGGTGATGATCTATTACATGGAGGTCGGGCGCGGCGCGCCGCTGATGGTCGTGCATGGCGGACCGGGCGCCTCGCACGACTATTTCCTGCCATATCTTTTGCCGCTGGCCCGCCACAACCGCCTGGTCTTCATCGACGAGCGCGGCTCGGGACGCTCGCAAAATCTGCTCGACGATCCCACCCAGTACACCGTCGCCAACATGGTCGAGGACGTCGAGGCGGTACGCCAGGCGCTGGGGCTGGGCAAGATGAGCCTGCTCGGACACTCCTACGGCGGCGTGCTGGCGCAGGCCTATGCCCTCAAATACCAGCGAAATCTGACGCACTTGATCCTTTGCAGCACGTTCTCGAGCACCAAGGCGATGAATGAAGTCTTTCGCGAGATGAAGGCGCGCATGCCGGCCGCGCTGCGCGGCCGCATCGACGCCATGGAAAAGGCCGGTCTCTATGGCAAGGGCCCCCTATACCGCCGCGGCCGTTATTCGGACGCTTATATGACCGCAGCCTGGGGCGCGGGCTATTTCCCCTACCTCTACCAGAACCACCCCGATCCCAACTACGATCCCGTCGCCAACGGCGTGATGTCGTGGACGCTCTATCGCGAAATGTGGGGCTCGGACGGCGAGTTCATCATCGACGGCAATTTGAAGTCGGTCGAGTACACCGAGCGGCTGGCGACGATCCACGTGCCCACGCTGATCATGGTCGGCGATCACGACGAGTGTCCGCCCAAGTTGGCGGAGGCCATGCATGCCAAGATCGCCGGCTCGAAGCTGGTCATCTTGCCGCACAGCGGCCACATGGAGTTCGTGGACCAGCCGCGGCTTTTCAACGCGACCGTGGACGGGTTTCTGCATCCGGTACGCTAGTAGGTCATGCCTCCCACCCGCGTCCGCATCGCCCCCAGTCCGACCGGCGACCCGCACGTCGGCACCGCTTATATCGCGCTGATGAACCTGATCTTCGCGCGGCAGCGCGGTGGCCAGTTCGTGCTGCGCATCGAAGACACGGACCGCACGCGCTTCGTCGAGACCTCGGAACAGATGATCTTCGACGCGCTGCGCTGGCTGGGGCTGGAATGGGACGAGGGCCCCGACGTCGGCGGCCGCTTCGCGCCCTACCGGCAATCGGAGCGCACGGAACTGTACCGGCGCGCCGCGGCGGCGCTCCTGGCCTCCGGCCGCGCCTACCGCTGCTTCTGCGCGCCCGAGCGCCTCGAGGAGATGCGCCGCCAGCAGGCCGCCGCCCACCAGCCGCCCCGCTACGACCGGCGCTGCCGCGCCCTGCCCGCCGCCGAAGCCGAGCAGCGCGCCGCCGCCGGCGAGCCCGCGGTGGTGCGCCTGGCGGTGCCGGCCGAGGGCGCGACCACCTTCCGCGACGAGTTGCGCGGCGAAATCACCTTCGAGCACGCGAACGTGGATGACCAGGTGCTCTTGAAAAGCGACGGCTACCCGACCTATCACCTGGCGAACGTGGTGGACGACCACGAAATGCAAATCAGCGACGTGATCCGCGCCGAGGAGTGGATCAGCTCGACGCCCAAGCACGTCTTGCTTTACGAGGCCTTCGGCTGGACGGCGCCGCGCTTCTGGCACATGCCGCTGCTGCGCAATCGCGACAAGTCGAAGATCTCGAAGCGCAAGAACCCCGTCTCGCTGATTTATTACCGGCAGGCCGGCTTTTTGGCGGCCGCGCTGATCAATTTTCTCGGCCTGATGGGCGGCGGCATGCCCGCGCCCTCGGCGGAGGCCAAAGACGTCGAGCGGTTCACGCTGGCCGACATGGTGGCGCAATTCCAGTTCGAGCGCATCAGCCTGGGCGGCCCGGTCTTCGATCTGGAGAAGCTGAAATGGCTCAACGGCGTCTATCTCCGCGCCCTGTCCGCGGAGGAGTTTTTTCGCGCCGTGCGGGATACCGTCGTGGGCGACGATTATTTGCGCCAGGCGTGCCCGCTGGTGCAAGAACGGATCGAGACGCTGGGGCAGTTTTTCGATTGGGCCGATTTTCTGTTTCGCGACGAGGTCATGCCGGCGGCCGACGTCTTGGTGCCGAAGAAACGCGATCTGGCGGCCACGCGCAAGGTCATCGAGGCGCTGGGCGAGGCGCTGGAAGCCGCCGACTGGACGAAGGAAGCGCTGGAGCCGGCGCTGCGCGCACTGGCCGAGAAGACCGGCTGGAGCGCCAAGGAAGTATTCATGCTGCTGCGCGCCATCCTTACCGGCAAGAGCGCCTCGCCGCCGCTGCTCGAGAGCCTGGTCGTCTTCGGCCGCGCCCGCACCCTCGACCGCCTGCGCCGCTGCCTCGCCGCCTGCCGCTAGGCGCACCTTGGACATGCCCGAACCGCCCATTGCCTGCACGCTGAACGATGTAGAAATGCGCCAGCGGCGCCGCCTGATCCTAGAGACGGTCGGCAGGACCGCGATCGACGCGGAGGCCACGCCGCATGGCTATCGGTTTCGCTTCGCGCCCGCCGCCGACCTGGTAGCAACACTCGGCCTCTTGATCGACCTCGAGCGCCAGTGCTGCCCGTTCTTGACTTTCACGGTGGCGGTCCCGGCAGGCGACGAGCCCATTTCCCTTGAAGTAACGGGACCGGAGGGGTCGCAAGGCGTCATCGCCGGGATCTTCGGCCCGCAGCGTTGATGAACGAGGCGGCCGCCGGCCACCTCAGGACCAGCCTGGCGGCGTGTACGCAACTGATGCACAATGCCGGAATGCGAAGCGGCCGGACTTGGAAAATGCGGGCAGCGGTGCTGCTCGCCCTCAGCGGATGTTTGCCGCCGCCACGGCGCAGAGCGGCACGACGTCCTCGGGTGCAGCCGCGAGTCAAGCGGGCACGGCCAGCCCGGCGGCCGGCACGCGGCTCCCGGCGCCCCCCACGGCGCGCAAGACCGAGCCGGAGTACGATGCCACCGGATTTTGGGGCGTGGACTTCGGCCGCGGCAGCGACGCCGCCGGGCCGGGCGCGCAGGCCGTTACATCGGTGGGCATTCGCGCTGGAATCGAATTAGTGACCCTCCGCGCCAGCTTCGATCGCGTGCGGAGAACGAATGGCGGGAGCATCGAGTTCGGCCTCTGGCTGCCCTTCCCACTAAGTTGCAGGAAGGATCTCGCCGAGTGCGGGGATAAGTTAGTGGTGATTCCAGAGGCGGTGCTAGGACACCACTGGGGACCTCAATTTAGAGCCTACGCAGCGCTGGGCGGCGGGCTCGGCTGGGCGATCTATTCCGACCGAGACCGCTATGAAATGAAAACCGCCGCCGATACTCGATGTAAGGAATCACCGGCCTGGCCGTTGCGGAGGGCGACGGCCAGATCGTGGTCGGACTCTTGTTCACGTTTGGTTATTGGGACTAGCGCGAAGGCGGCATCGCGCCGGGGCGGCTAGCGGCGGTGGGCGGCAAGCGCCGATTGGATGGCGGCGACAGCGGCGGCGGGATCCTCCACTTCGACGACCAGCTCGTCGAGGCGCTCGTCGTGGAGGGCGATGCCGATGGTGCGCTCGGCATGATGCACGTCCCAGAAAACCTGCTTGCCGTCCTGCCGAAACAGCCCGGCGGTGATCAGGCCGGGGACACTGGTGCCGAGTTCCTTGAGCCCATGCCGGAACTCATGGGCGATGGGCGGATCGGCGCAGACGCCGGCGATGTGCGCCAAGGAAATTTCCAGCGAGCTGCGCAGCGCCCAGAGCCGGTCGGCGCCGCGCAGGTGCAGGTGAAGCGTGCCGTCGGCGATGTTCCATTCCACCATGCCGTCCTCCTAGCTAAGCTGGCCGTAGTAGACGCGGGCATCGTACTCGAGCCGCACCAGCCCATGCTGCTGGTGACGCGCAAAGATGCGGTCGAGCTCGGCCAGCATGGCATCGTGGCCGGCGTCGCCGGCCTGCGGCGCATACGAGGCGCTGAGCAGCCGCCCGCGCAGCCCGGCGGCGTCGAGCAGCTGATGATTCGGGAAGCGGGCCTGGCGGCAACATTGCGGCAGGAAGAAGCGCGTGATCCGCTCCTCATCCCAGTGCTCAATGGCGATGCGCGGATAGTCGGCCGAATAGGCGCGCAAGAGGGCTTCGTATTCGGCGGCAAACGGCGAGCCCGCGGTCTGCCGCCAATTCCAGAGGAGCGCCACCCAGCCGCCAGGGCGCAGAATGCGCGCGAATTCGGCGCGGGCGCCGGCGGCATCGAACCAGTGGAAGGCCTGCGCCGCGACCACCAGGTCGCAGCTGGCCGCCTCCAGCCCAGTCGCCTCGGCGCGGCCCGGGCCGAAGATCAGCCCGGGGCGGCCGCGCAAGCGCTCCTCGGCGGCGGCGCGCATGGCGGCGTTGGGCTCGAGCGCGTGCACGGTGGCGCCGGCAGCGAGCAGCAGTTCCGTGAAGAGCCCGGTGCCAGCGCCGATATCCGCCGCCACCATGCCCGGCCCCAGCCGGCAGCAGCGCCGCAACAGCTCGGCTACTTCGCCGGGATAGCCGGGGCGATAGCGGGCGTAGTTCTCCGCCCGCGACGAAAATCGCTGCAGCGCGTCAGGCCGACTCCCCATGATTCCCTCGCTCCCGGTCCGCGGCTTAGCCTCAGCTCTCCCCCGGCAGCTTCACCTGCCGCAACTCCACGCCGGCCTCGGCCAAGATGCGCAGCGACGTTTCCCCCAGCGGATAGTCAGAGTTGTAGACGACTTCGCGGATGCCGCCGTTGATGATCATTTTCGTGCACTGCAAGCAGGGCGAAAAAGTCGAGTAGAGCGTGGCCCCCTTGATGGCGATGCCGTGATAAGCGGCTTGCACGATGGCGTTTTCCTCGCCGTGCGAGCAGACGCACTCGTCGAGGCGCGTGCCACTGTCGGCCAACGCGTTGCAGCGCGGGCAGCCGCCCTGGTTGCAGTTGGCGACGCCGCGCGGCGTGCCGTTGTAACCGGTGGAGATGATGCGGCGGTCCTGGACGATCACGGCCGCGACCTGGCGCTTGATGCAGTTCGAGCGCAGGGCGACGATGCGGGCGATGCGCAGGAAATATTCGTCCCAATCCGGACGCGGGGAGTTTTGCAGCCAGGCGGCGATCTGCCGCTCGGCGCCGGCCACGAAGGACGCCAGGCTGCCGTCGTTGGCCAGCGTGGCGTCGGCCAGGGAGGCGGCGGCATCGAGGTTCTGCGCCTCCGGACTGGCGCCACCGCGCTCCCGGCTCTCGAGCGCCTGGAACTCGGCGAAGGATTTCGGCACGCGCGCGCCGCCGCGCGCCCGCGCCCGCTCGTAGCGCAGCGCGATCGGCGCCTCGACGTGCAGCAGGCGGAAGCGCGGCAGCCGCCGCAGCGCCTCGATCTCGGCGGGGTGCCGGATCGAATCCACCACGTAGTTGCGATCGTCGCGGATGCGCGCCATGGTGCGCACCGCCAGCACCTCGTTGCCGAAATCGCGGCGCAACTGGTTGCCCTTTTCGATCAGGTTCTCGCGCGTCGGCGCCAGCCCCAGCCGCTGCAACTCCGCGCGCAATTCGTCGGAGAGCGAGAGATAGGTGAACCCCTTGGCCTGCAAGTGATCGGCGAGGGAGGTTTTGCCCGAGCCGTTGGCGCCGGTTAAGCCGATGACCATCGCCCCCCAGTGTAATCTCTAGCGATGAAAGAACTGGTGTTGGCGGCGCCCACCGCCGCACTCTTCGCGGGCCGGCCGCTGCAAGGGCTGGCGGTGGGCGGCGGCGAATACCTCGATTTTTTGATGTCGCCGGAGAATACCCGCTTCATCCCCCGTGCCGCCGCCGAAGAAGACCCCGGCTGGAAGCAGATCATTCCCTACCTCGTGCTCCACTGCCAGGGGCGGCTGCTGCTTTACCGCCGCGGCGCCGGCGGCGGCGAGGCGCGGCTGCGCGCCCTCTACTCGCTCGGCTTCGGCGGCCACGTGGCCAGCGGAGACGAGACGCTGTTCACGGGCGGCTGGCAGTCCTACCTGGCCGGCGCCCGCCGCGAGTTGGAGGAAGAGATCGTCCTCGCGCCGGACGCCGTCGCCGGCGAGCGCATCGTTGCCGTCATCAACGACGACAGCGTGGCCGTCGGCCGCGTGCACTTCGGCATCGTCCACCTGCTCGAGCTGCGCCGCCCGGAGGCGCGCAAGCGCGAGGCGCAGATCGTGGCGCCGCGCTGGGCCGCGGTCGAAGAGCTCGCCGGCCCCGGGGCGCCCGCGCTGGAGACCTGGTCGGCGCTCGTCCTCCGCCACTGGCCCGCGCTCGCCGCCCAGCCCGGCTGGGCGCCGCCCGGCGCCATGGCCGGTTTGACGGATGTGCCGCGCAGCCGGTAAAATAGACGTTTTGTTCAGCAGAGAGGATCTTCTATGTATGCGGTGATCCGCAGCGGGGGCAAGCAGTACCGCGTCTCTCCAGGCGACCTAATTCGGGTGGAGTGGCTGGGCGGGACGAGCGGGCGCCTGGAGACGAGCGAAGTGCTGGCGGTGCGCGACGACGCGGGGCTGCGCGTCGCGCCGCAGGATGTGCGCATTACCGCCGCCATCGTCGAGCACGGCAAAGTGGCCAAGGTGCTGGTCTTTCACTACAAGCGGAAGAAGCAGTACAAGAAGCTCGCCGGCCATCGCCAGCCCTACACCGCCCTGCGCATCACCGGCATCGAGGTCGGTGGCAAGCAATACGCCGCCCCGGCGGCGAAGGCCAAGTAGCCATGGCTCATAAAAAAGGATTAGGCAGTTCGCGCAACGGCCGCGATTCCAACGCGCAGCGGCTGGGCGTCAAGGTATTTGCCGGCCAAACCGTGTTGGGGGGCGCTATTCTGGTGCGCCAGCGCGGCACCCCGATCAAGCCCGGCGCCAACGTGGGGCGCGGCAAGGACGATACGCTCTTCGCCCGCGCCGCCGGCAAGGTCGAATACGTGAATCGCGGCCGCGCCGGCAAGTTCGTGCACGTGCGTCCCTAAGCCCGTTCCGCCCTCGCGCTATCCCCTGCGCCCGGGCCGGCTCTCTTGCCGCCGGGTCCGCGCCGCTGCTGTACCCTTGACCCTGATGTTCGTCGACGAGGCGGAAATTCGCGTTCAGGCCGGCGGCGGCGGCAATGGCTGCCTGGCCTTTCGCCGCGAGAAGTTCGTTCCGCGCGGCGGCCCCAGCGGCGGCGACGGAGGACGCGGCGGCGACGTGGTGCTGGAAAGCTCCGAGCGCCACAACACGCTCGTCCACTTCCGCTTCAATCCCGAGCACAAAGCCGGGCGCGGCCGGCACGGCGAGGGCAGCCTGCGCCACGGCCGCGACGGCGCCGACGTGGTGCTCAAAGTCCCGGTGGGCACGGTAGTGAAAGACGCCGAGACGGGCGAGCTGGTCGCCGACTTCACGGCGCCCAACCAGCGCATGGTGGCGGCGCGCGGCGGGCGCGGCGGGCGCGGCAATGCCCACTTCGCCACCGCCACCAACCAGGCGCCGCGCCGCGCCGATCCCGGCCAGCCGGGCGAGCATCGCCGCCTGCGCCTGGAACTCAAGCTGCTGGCCGACGTGGGCCTGGTCGGCTTTCCCAACGTCGGCAAGAGCACGCTGATCTCGCGGCTGTCGGCGGCCAGGCCGAAGATCGGCGATTATCCCTTCACCACCCTGCAGCCGAACCTGGGCGTGGTAGCGGCCGATGACGAGGCGAGTTTCGTCCTCGCCGATATTCCCGGCCTGATTGCCGGCGCGCACTTGGGACACGGCTTGGGGACGCAGTTTCTGCGCCACATCGAGCGCACCCGCCTGCTGGTCGAACTGGTCGACCTGTCGGAATTCAGCGGCCGCGAAGTCGAGGCCGATTTCGCCGTGATCGGGGAGGAGTTGCGCGCTTTCGGCGCCGGCCTGGAGCGCAAGCCGCTGCTATTGGTGGGCAGCAAACTGGATGTCGCCGCGCCGGCCAAGCTGCGGGCGCTGAAGGCGCTGGCGCGCCGCCGCCGCCTGCCGCTCTACCTGGTCTCGGCCGCCACCGGCGAGGGGCTGGAGCCGCTCAAGCGGGGGATGAGCCGCGCGTTAGCCAGCTTGCCGCCGGCCGGCGAGCCGCCCTCCGCGGAGCAGCCGGCGTGACGGCGCGCGCCGCCCCCGCCGGCGGGGCGTCCTCGCGGCAGCGCATCGGACTGCTCGGCGGCACATTCGATCCCGTGCATCGCGGTCATCTCCGCCTAGCCCGCGTTGCCGCCGCCCGCTTTCGCCTGGATTGGGTGTACTTCCTGCCGGCGCGGCGGCCCTGGCACAAGGCCGCCCCCGGCGTCAGCTACGAAGACCGCTTCGCGATGGTGGCGCTCGCGCTCGCCGGCCAGCCGCGCTTCCAGCCGCTGGCGGTGCCCAGCCGCGGCGCCCGGCCCACCTACTCGGTCGATGAAGTCGCCTGGGTGGCGCGGCGCCATCCCCGCGCCCGGCTCTATTTTTTGATCGGCGCCGATGCATTCGCCGCCATCGGCACCTGGAAAAACTACCGCCGCCTGCTGGCTTCGGTTGAGTTCATCGTCGCGCCGCGCGCGGGCTTCGGCTTGCCCGACTTGGCCGCCGCGTTGCCGCCGGGGCTCGGCGCCCGCACCGCCGGCGGCGCGCTCCGTCTGGCGCACGGGCGGGCCCATTGGCTGGCCGGCTTTCGCGCCGCTGGCAGCTCTCGCCAACTGCGCCGCCTGCTGGCCGAGCGCCATCCCGCCGCCAGCCGCTCGGTGCCGGCGCGCGTCCTCGAATACATCGAGCGCGGCTCGCTATACCCCGCGGGTGGCGCGAGCATTTCTCCCCGCCTCGGCGGCGATTCTTCTGTACCCTGTTAACGATGGGCACGAAAGCGGACGCGGGCACGCGGCAAGCCTTGCGCGCGGCCCTGGCGGCCGCGGAAGCCAAAAAAGCTCTCGAACCGGTGGTGCTCGACGTGCGCGGGCTGGCCGGTTTCACCGACTATTTTTTACTCTGCCATGGCGCCAATCCGCGCCAGGTGCAAGCCATTGCCGACGAAATCGAGCGGGCGCTGGCCAAGCAGCGTCCGCCCCGCCGGCCGTCGCATCGCGAAGGCTATGCCCACGCCGAGTGGGTGGTGCTCGACTACTTGGACTTCGTGGTACATGTGCAGTCCGCCGCGGGGCGCGCGTTTTACGCCCTGGAACGGCTATGGCAAAAGGCGCCGCACTGGCGGCCGGAACCCAGGCCGCGGCGCGCGGCGGGAGCGGCGCGGCCGGCGGTGAAACGCCGCCGCGCCGGAGCGAAGCGAGCCGAATGACGGAGGCAAAACCAATGCGCGAGCGGCGGCCGGAGGTATGGGCTGCCTGGGTGGCGGCCGACCCCAAGTCGCGCGAGTTGCTGGAGTTGACCGGCCGCGTGGCGGCGGCGCCGACCACGGTGCTGATTCGCGGCGAGAGCGGCGTGGGCAAGGACTTGCTAGCACAGTTGCTGCACCTGCTCGGCCCGCACGCGGCCGAGCCGATCGTGAAAATCGACTGCGCCAGCCTGCCCGCCGAGTTAGTGGAAAGCGAGCTCTTCGGCTACGAACGAGGCGCCTTTACCGGCGCCGAGCAGAGCAAGCCGGGACGCTTGGAGCTGGCTGGGGGCGGCAGCCTGGTGCTCGACGAAATCGCCGCCCTCGGCCTGCCGCTGCAAGCCAAACTGTTGCGCGTGCTCGAGGAGAAGAAGTTCGAGCGGCTGGGCGGCCGGACCACGATCAGCATCGAGGCGCGGCTGGTGGCGCTCACCAACGCCGACCTGGAGCGCGCGGTGGCCGAGCGCAGTTTTCGCGAGGACTTGTTTTACCGGCTCAACGTGCTGCCGCTGGTGATTCCGCCGCTGCGCGAGCGGCGCCTCGACGTCCGCCCGCTGGCCGAGCATTTCTTGGAGCAGCTGGCGCAACTGCATCGCCGCCGCCGGCCGCGCCTAACGGCGGAGGCGCTGGCGGCGCTCGAGAACCACGATTTTCCCGGCAACGTGCGGGAACTGCGCAACCTGCTCGAGCGCGCCTTCTTCAACGACGGCGACGAGATTGTCGCGCGCGACTTGCCTCTGCACGCCAGAGCGGCGCCGGCGCAGGAGAAGACCTTGGAGCAGGTCGAGAAGGAATATATCGCCGCCGTGCTGCAACGGCATCGCGGGCGCAAAAGCGAGAGCGCCAAGGTGCTCGGCATCAGCCGCAAGACCCTGCTCGAAAAGCGCAAGCGCTACCAACTCGATTAAGCGGGGTCCTTTTTGGCCGGCGGGGTCTCGGCCGGCGCCGCGGCGGGCTTTTCGCCAGCCGGCTTGGCATCCGACGCTTCGCCGCCATTCTTGGCCGCCGGCGCGCCGCTCTTGTGGGCGTAGTCGGTGACGTACCAGCCGGAGCCCTTGAACTGGATCGCGGGCGAAGAGATAAGGCGCTCGAGCGGCCCGCCGCAGGTTTCGCATTGAGTCAGCGGATTGTCGCGAAAGGACTGGATTTTCTCCACGCGGCGCTGGCAGCGCTGGCATTTGTATTCGTACAGAGGCACGGTTACCCGGTGATTCAGTTTACCAAAAGCGAGCGCACCGCGGCATGCATGGGACCGGAGAAGCTTTCGATCTCGCTCTTGACCAAATTGAGGCCGTACATGCAGCGTTCGAACTCGACCGACAACACGGCGAAGAGCGCCGCCCGCGGCTCGGCCTCCGGCAGCACGGCGAAGGCCAGCGCCGCCAGCGCCACCGGCGGCTCGCAGTCCTGCCGGGTCTTTTCGTACTCGCTGACGATGTGGTAACTCTCCTTGCCGGCGGCGACGTAGTCGAGCAGCGCATCGGCGCCGCGGCGGCGGCGCAAGGATTCGGGAAACATGCCGGTGAAGAACAGCGCCACGTCGCCGACGTGGCGGCGGACGACCGCCTCGCGCGCGAACGAGCCCGCCTCCCCCGTCACGGGATCGCTCGCCGCCAAGAGCGCGGAGACGGAATCGAGGCCGCGACCGGCGTCGTCGCGCAGCGGGTAAAGAGCGCGGGCGGCGACGAAGGCGGCCAGGATGCGGGCCACGTACTCCCCGACCGCGCCGTCGCGCAGGCCGATGGCGGAGTAGTTCTTGAGAACCAGGTCGGAGAAAAACTGCTGCAGCGTATCGCCCGTCGCGAGCGGGCAGCCGGCGGTTTCCATGGGCGCCTCAATTCCCGTGAATTCGCGCCCCGGCGCGCTTCACGGCACTCTGGGCTGGCATTCTCGGCGACCCGGGCCGACAGCGACAACTGGCTAGATCGCCGGTACTCATGACCAACTCGATTCCTCCTCTTACTATGAGATTGCCGTCCGATCTCCCAGGTTTCGCCAGCGCTCCCGCTAGCACTCGCCGGGGGGCGACTGCTAACGGGGGTCGCCGCCGCAATTTGTCTTTGCGCGCGGCGCGGCGGCCGCTAACATGGCCCTTGTGGCGGCACGCGTCTCCATTCTCGGCAGCGGCAGCGGCGGCAACTGCGCGGTGATCTCGAGCGCCACCACCAGCATCGTGGTCGACGCCGGATTCAGCCGCCGGGAGACGCTTCGCCGCATGGCCATGGCCGGCGAGCAGCCGGAGCGCATCTCGGCCCTGCTGGTCTCGCACGAGCACCACGATCACGTCGCCGGCTTGCCGCGCCTGGCGCACGGCCTGCGCGTGCCTATCTTCATCAACGAGGGCACCCGCGCCGCGCTGGGCGAGTGCGGCGCGGCGCTCGAGCGCGTCGAATGCTTCGCCGCCGGCCGCAGCTTCACCATCGGCGACATCGAAGTGCGGCCCTTCACCGTGCCACACGACGCCGCCGACCCCGTCGCCTTCTCGTTTTGGGTCGAGGGCGTGAAGATCGCCTTCATTACCGACCTGGGCTACCTAGCCGAGAACGTGTGCGAGGCGGCGCGGGGCGCGGCCTGCCTGGTGATCGAGTCCAACCACGATCTCGAGATGCTCAAGCTGGGGCCCTATCCCTGGTCGCTCAAGCAGCGGGTACTGAGCCGCGTGGGGCACCTTTCGAACGACGGACTGGCCGCCTTTTTAGGCGGCAGCTACGACGGCGCGGCGGCGCATCTCGTGCTGGCGCACCTCAGCCAAAACAACAATATGCCGGAGTTGGCGCGGCTCACCGCCGAGCAAGCGCTGGGCGGGCGCTTATTCCCGCCCCATCTGCATGTGGCCGCTCAGGGGGCGCCGCTCGACCCGATCGTGCTTTAGCCTGCCGGCGCCGGATTTACGCATGCAAAATCTGAAGGACTTGCCAATCGGGGCGCGGGCGCCCGAGGCGGTCTGGGCAATTATCGAGATTCCCCGCGGCACGCGCACCAAGTACGAATACGACGTCGAGCTGGGCGTTTTCCGCCTCGACCGCCTGCTCTACGCTTCGATGTTTTATCCCACCGCCTATGGCTTCATTCCCGGCACGGTGGCGCCCGACGGCGACCCACTGGACATTTTGGTCATGATCAGCGAGCCGCTCGATCTGGGCGTCATGGTCGAAGCACGGCCGATTGGCTTGCTGCGCATGCGCGACGAAAAGGGCGAGGACGACAAGATCCTGGCCGTGGCCACGGGCGATCCCAGCTTTCGCAGCGTGGCCCAACTGGGCGACGTCAGCGACGACGAGTTGCGTCTGATCGAGCACTTCTTCATGAGCTACAAGACGCTCGAGCGCAAGCACGTCGAAAGCGGGGGCTGGGGGGAGGGCGCGGAGGCGCGGGCGGCGATCGGGGCCGGGCGCCGCGAGTACCTGCGCCGCCGCGAGCGGGAAAGCGGCTAGCCACCCCCGGCGCCCTAGGCTCGACAAGCCTCCTGGGCCTAGCGCCTGGCCTGTCCAAAGGGCCAGATTCCAGCCTGAGCTTTCGTACCTTGACAGGATTGGAGGGGGTTGGTAGATTCCCCTTACCTTGCGTAAACGCTACTACATCTTCGTGGTTAGCCACGATTGGGACGGCCACCTGCGCCGCATATCGATTCCGGTGCAGTGGGTGGTGTTGTTCGTGGTCTTCGCGGTGGTGGGGGCGGGGACGCTTTTGGGGCTGGCCGGCTCTTATACCCAGTTGTGGACCAAGGCGCGCCGCCTGGACGACTTGCGCGAGCAGCAGCAGACGTTGGTCAAGCAACTGGCGAATGCGCGCCAAGAGACGGCGCAGACGCGGGCCGAGGTAGCCAGCCTGGGCAATTTGGCGACCGAGGTCTCGGCCCTTTACAACTTAGGGCGCAACGTGGCCTTACGCGGCCGCTCCAGCCAAGTCCAGGACGAGGACCCGGCGGCGGTCTACAGCGCCGGAGTCGAGGACTTCGAAGCGCTCGAAGCGAGTGCGCTGAGCGGGAATTTCCTCTCCAAGCTAAGCACCGGGCTGTGGCGGCCGGAGCTCTGGCCGGTAGCGGGCCGCATCTCGTCGAGCTTTGGCGAGCGCCTCGATCCGTTCGACGGCGAGGGCGCCTTCCATACCGGGCTCGACATCGCCACGCCGATGGGCACGCCGGTGCACGTGACCGCCGAGGGCGTAGTCACCTACGCCGGCATCCTGCGCGGCTATGGGCGAGCCGTCGTAGTGGATCACGGCCATCATCTGCGGACGCTCTATGCGCATCTTTCCGGCTTCGCGGCGGCGGTGGGGCAGCGGGTGGACCGTGGCGACGTGATCGGCTTTGTAGGCGATTCCGGGCGCAGCACCGGGCCGCACCTGCACTACGAGGTGCGCATCAACGGGGTGCCGGTCAATCCCTACAAATACTTGCGCTAGACTGGGCTCGCGTTTCCGTTCTATACTGGGCCGTGGCCTTGCGAGGGGCCACGTGGAGGCGGAAGCCGACTGGCGGCGTTTGCAAGTTGCGATTCCTTTCCATAAAATAAATGATTTGCGGCACGGCGGCGGAGAGGACTGTCCCTTCGCCGTGGTCTGTTTTTATGCGGCGCGCGGGGGTGCGCGGCGTCGCGCTCTTTCCGGCCGGTCGTGAGCGGGCTGGCGTAGCTCAGTTGGTAGAGCAGCTGATTTGTAATCAGCCGGTCGGGGGTTCAAGTCCCTTCGCCAGCTCCAAAGTTTCGGAAGCGGCGGCGCTGGCAGGATGGCATGGCGTGGCGGGCGGGGAAAGCGGTTTTTGGGACAGGTGGGTGAGTGGTTAAGACCAACAGACTGTAAATCTGTCGCCCCTTGCGGGCTACGGAGGTTCGAATCCTCCCCTGTCCACCAGAAGTGGCGGAAATGGAAGCGGAAGTGGAGCAGCCAAACAAGCGGCCGTGGGCGAGCCGCGGGGAAGGACGCCGCTGGCTGGCGGTGGCGGCCTACCTAGTGTTGCTGGGCTTGACATTCGCGACGATCACGGATCGTCGCCTATTGCTGTTCACGGTTTCGGTGCTTCTTGCGCTGATGGGATTGACGCTGTTCCGGCCGCAGGCGGAAGGCGTTCCCACCCCTTGGCAACGCCCCGCCGACCTCGCCGCGGAAGCGGCGAGCGTGGCTGCGCCGGGCGACGTCGCGGGCGCCAGCCAGGAGCAGGACGAGCGGCTGGCGCCATAAGGCGGCGCCCCCTCGCCCGCGCGGCCGGATTTTCCCGCCCCGCCGTGAACTGGCCAAGCCGATGTAGCTCAGTTGGTAGAGCGCGTCCTTGGTAAGGACGAGGTCACCGGTTCAATCCCGGTCATCGGCTCCAGGATTGACGGCCGCGCGCCGGCGGCGGCCGGCGGGCGGGAGTAACTCAGTGGTAGAGTGTCAGCCTTCCAAGCTGAACGTCGCGGGTTCGAATCCCGTCTCCCGCTCCAAGCTTGGAAACGAAAGACGAGGGTAGGCCATTGGCGAAAGAGAAATTCGACCGCACGAAGCCGCACGTGAACGTGGGGACGATCGGGCACATCGACCACGGGAAGACGACTTTGACGGCGGCGATCACGAAGGTGCTGAGCAAGCACGACGCGAAGGT
>JBOGKX010000172.1:0-11335 GCA_050746125.1 Terriglobales bacterium
GGCGCACGCTCAGCTCGCGCGGCGCCGGCGGCAGCAGCCGCGAGCCGCGCGCCAGCGCCACCGCCAGGGTGCGCGCGCCGTTCTGCCAGCGCAGCCGCAGCCCCATCCAGGCGCCACGCCGGTAGTCGAAGCTGACGCCGTCGTCTTCGAAGAGCAGAAACTCGCCGTCCGCGCCCGGATAGATCACGAGCTCCAGCGGCCCTTCCACGGGCTCCGCCGTGTATTGCTTGACCGGGCCCAGCGGCACGATGGCGCCGGCGCGGACATAGAGCGGCATCGTCGCCAGGTCCACGTCACGCGCGATTTCGCGCCCGCCCGCGACGCGCGATTCGGTCCAGAAGTCGTACCAGGCGCCGGCCGGCAAATAGACGCGCCGCGTGCGCGCGCCGGCCTCGAGCACCGGAGCCACCAGCAGTTCGCGCCCCCAAAAATATTCGTCGCCGCGCTCCGCGCGCGCATCGCCCGGCGCATGCATCCATAGCGGCCGCATCAGCGGCAGCCCGGTGCGGTGCGCCTGGTAGGCGTAGCTATAGATATAGGGCAGCAGGCGGTAGCGCAGGTTGAGATATTGGCGGCAGATGGGCTCGACCGACGTGTCGTGCAGCGCCGTCGCCGGCGGCAGCACGCGCGCCCCGTCGCGGCCCATCTCCCCCGGACCCGTGGCGCCCAAGTCCCAACCCCACGGCAGGCGCAGCATCCAGGCGCGGCCGTGGCAGCGAAAGAGCGGGCAAAAGGCGCCGAACTGGAACCAGCGCAGGTAAAGCTCGGCGGTGAACTCGGGCGTGGGATAGAAGCCGCCGATGTCCGTGCCCCAGAACGGCAGCCCCGTCAGCCCGGCGTTCAGCCCCACCGCCACCTGCGTGCGCAGCGTTTCCCACTGCGAGGTGATGTCGCCCGACCACAGCAGCGGCGCATAGCGCTGCATGCCGGCATAGCCGTTGCGGGTCAGCAGATAGGGACGCCGGTTGGGACGGTCCAGTTGCTGCCCCTGCCAATACATGCGGATGCGATTCAGCCGCGAGGCCGGGTCCAGGCCATCGCCCTCGTCGGCCCACCAGCCGTCCACCCCTAGCGCGAAGTCGCGCCGGTGTTCGTCCCAATAGCAGCCCGCTTGGCGGTCGTCGAAGCGCGCCACCGGACACGGGTCGCTGGCGCTGCCGGAGAGGCTGGGCGCCAGGATCACCGCGTGCAGCACGACCTTGAAGTGCTCCGCATGGAGCGCGGCCAGCGCCGCCTTGGGATCGGGAAAGATGCGCGGGTTGAAGTCGAACGAGCCGTTCGCCGTGTTCCAGCCCGAGGGCGTGAAGCCGGTGCCGAGATAGATCAGCGCGTCGCAGGGCAGGCGTTTGGCGCGATAGGTGCGGGCGATCTCCAATACCTGCTCGGCGCTTTCCAGCGTGCGGTGCGACTGCTGAAAGCCAAAAGCCCAGAGCGGCGGCAGCGCGGGAAAGCTGGTGAGCCGCGCGTACTCGGCCAGCAGCGCGGCGGGATCGGCGTCGAGCGTCAGAAACACGTCGAGCGGCAGCGGCGAGGTCGCCGCCGCGGAGGCCGCCGGCCGGCGCGGGTATTCGTCGGCGGCGCCGTCGGCATGGAACCAGCCCTCCGCCTCGCCGTCGGCCGCGCTTGCGCTTCCACCCCGTAGATCGAACGTCCCGCGCGGCGCATGCACGAACAGCGCCCAGCCCGCCGCCGCGCTCATGACAAACGGCACCGGCATGCGCGCTCCCTCGTGCGCCAGCTCGCCGCCGAATTCCCCATTGCGCATGCGGTAAAGCGACCCGCGGCGATCGAAGCCGCCGCCCGGCGCGAACTGCGCCCCGCCCTCGCCCAGGCCGCCCACCGGCGCCGTCCCCAGCCGCCAGGCCATCGCCCCGTCGTCATCGAAGCGCAAGCGCTGCCGCAAGCGGCCGCCGCCAGCTAGGATTTCGAGCGCCAACGGCTGGGGCGAGAGACGCACCGTGAAAGCTCCCACCGCCGCCGTGCGCGGCTCCTCGAGCGGCAGCCGCCGCGCCGCCGCCCCGAGCGGCGTAATCGCCGGCAGCAGCGCGCCATCGCCGCCCGCGGCGCGGTCGCGTTCGCCGTCCAGGGCGGCGATGGAAATCCGCAGCGTCCGCCCCGTTACCGCCGTCAGGCGCAGTTCCGCGCGTTGGCCGGCAAACCGGATCGGCCCAAACGCCGTCCCGCCCGCCAGCGCCGCCAATGGCTTCGCGAGCCACAGTCCGGCGCCGCCGGCCGCCAAGGTCTTGAGCGCGCCGCGGCGCGCCATGTTTGTTTTCATGATCGTTATCGCCGCCCCGGCCACGCCCGTGGACACGGCGAGGCTTTGGCAATGTACAACATTGCCGTTGCGCATGCCGGGCGTTTTCGCAGCTCTCTGCTGCCGCCGTCCCGCTCAGGGACCTTGGCATCGCGGGCAGAAATGCGTGCCGCGGCCGGCGACGACGATGCGGCGAATCGGCGTGCCGCAACCCGGACAGGGCCGACCCTCGCGCCCATAGACGCGATGGCTGACCTGGAACCAGCCGCGCTCGCCGTTGCTCTTGACGTAGTCCTGGATCGAGCTGCCGCCGGCGGCGATCGCCTCCGCCAGCACGTCCCGGATCGCCGCCCGCAGCCGCGCCAGCCGCGGCCGCGACAGCCGCCGCGCGCGCGGGTCCACGCCGGCGCGATGCAGGCTCTCGTCCGCGTAAATATTCCCCAGACCGCGCAACAGCGTCTGGTTGAGCAGCAGCCCCTTGATCGCGCCCGATCGTTTCCAAAACAGCCGCGTGAACTCGTCCTCGCCAATCTCCAGCGGCTCGCGGCCCCGCGCCACTTGCCGCGCCGGATCTCCCGCGCCCCCGGCCCTGCCCAGTACGACCCGGCCGAAGCGGCGCGGATCGCTGAAGCGCACCTCGCGCCCGTCCGCCAGCCGCAGCACGAAGTGCGTATGCGGCTCGCGCCGCGCCGCCGCCGCCACGACCAGCAGCTTGCCCGACATGCCCAGGTGAAACAAAAGCCGCCAGCCGCCTTCGAGCTCGATCAGGATGAACTTGCCGGCGCGCGTGATCGCGCCCAGCCGCCGCCCGCCCAGCCCGCGCAGCGCGCCGCGCGTCCCGCGCAGGATGCCGGCGAAGCGCTCTTCCGCGCCCGCCACCACCGCGCCGGCCAAACTTTCGCGCAGGCCGCGCACCACATTTTCGACTTCCGGCAACTCGGGCATCGGGCGACTGCGTGCAGTATCGCAGACCCAGCCCGCGCTCCACCCCGCCGCCGCCCAATCTCTGCGGCGCCGCCGCCCCGGCCCAGACCCCCTATCTTCGCCGGGGGAGCGCCATTCCCTCGCTTCGCACGTTACACTGGCCGGCAATGGCCACTTCGACCGGCTCGCGGCCGGCGCGCCTCCCGCGCGGACGTCTGGCGCTCTACGCGCGCCTGGCGCGGCCCTTCACCCTGCTGCCGCCGATGGTGGGCATCTTCGCCGGCTCGGTTGTCGCCTACGGCGCCACCGGCGCCCCCTGGTCTTGGCGCCTGGTGCTGGGCGCGGCGCTGGCGGCGGCGCTGCTCAATGCCGCCAGCAACGTCCTGAACCAAATCTGCGATCGCGAAATCGATCGCGTCAACAAACCTTGGCGTCCGATCCCGGCCGGCGTCATCCCCCTGGACGAAGCCGCCTGGCTGAGCGCCGCGCTCTACCTCGCCGCGCTGGCGGTGCCGGCCTTCCTGGGATGGCAGCTGTTCGCCCTCTACGCCGCCGCCGCCCTCGCCACCTATCTCTATTCCGCGCCGCCTTTCCGCACCAAGCGTAGCCCCTGGGGCGCCAATCTCACCATCGCCGCCGCTCGTGGCGAACTCTTGAAGGTCGCCGGCTGGGCCGCGGTCAGCTCGGTGGCAATCAGCTGGGAGCCCTGGATTATCGGCGCCATCTTCTTTCTCTTCCTGCTCGGCGCCACCACCACCAAGGATTTTGCCGATATGGCTGGCGACCAGGCGCAAGGCTGCCGCACCCTGCCCATGCTGCTCGGCCCGCGGCGGGCGGCCTGGGCGATCGCGCCGTTTTTCCTGTTGCCCTGGCTGCTGCTTGCCGCCGCCACCGAGCAAGGCTGGCTGCGCGCCAATCACTCCGGGTTGTACTTGCTGGCGGCGCTGATGCTGGCTTGGGGAGCCTGGGTGGCGCGGCTGTTGATCCGCGATCCGGCGCGGCTCGTCGCCGAGGGCGAAAACCACCCCGCATGGCGGCAGATGTACTGGATGATGATGACCGCGCATCTGGCGCTGGCGGCCGCCTATCTCGCCCCCCGCTAGGCATTGCCGCCGCGGCAAAAAAAAGCCGGAATCGCCACGTGGCGATTCCGGCGCTACCGCGCGACTTGGCTAGGAACTGGTCTTCGCCCTGCGGGCGTGCCGCGCCTTCACGCTGCTGACCGTGAGGGTGTCGCCCTCGAGCGAGCCCTTCACGACCACCGATTGGCCGGCGTACGCCTTCAACTCGTCCGGATTGGAAACCTTATAGACTTTATTGCGAGACACCAGCACCGCCGTGCCGCCGCCATTGAGGCACTTGGTAACGCAAGCAACCGAAGTGTTCTTGGCGCCGCACATGGCATCGCCCACCTTGCCGCGCAGCGTGACTTCTGCCGCCGTTGCCAGCAGGCTGAAGCTTGCCACGAGCGTCAGAACCGCGAGTAACTTCTTCATGCAATTCCTCCTCGAAGATTGTCGTTGCTGATCTTTCCGCCCCACCCGGGAGGGCCAGGCGAGCCGCAACCGAACCCGGGGAGGATCATACAATTTCCCCTCGCCCGTGTCCATGCCCGGCGGCCGCCGTGGCGCCCGCCGGACCGCGTTGCTGCCGCTCATGGGATGCGCCGCCGCGTTCATCCGGTACAATAATTGCTTTTGCCGGCCCGCGCCGCGGGCGGCGGTGTGCATCGGTCTCCGATTTGCGCTTTTGGGGTCCAACTCGCGCCTTTGTCGCGCTTTGTGCATTATCGGGAATGGTTATTTTCGGTTCGGGCTGTGGCGTGCTCTGGAGCCGGCGCCGCGTGCCGAAACTGCCCAATTTGCCCATGCGCTCGGCCACGCTCGAGGAGCTGGTGGCCACTCTCAACCGCCAAGCCGAAGCCATCCAAAGCCTGAACGCCAAGGTTCTGCTGGTGGCCAGCACCGGCGGCCAGCGTTCCGGCGCCATCACCAAGTACCATGAGATCCAGGGTTTCCTGCTCATCCACAAGCCGGGTGACATCCGCCTGATCGGGCAGTTCCCGATTTTTGGCACGGTCTTCGATATGGCCTCGAACGGCGCCAACTTCGAGCTCTCGATCCCGCCCAAGGGCGAGTTCTTCACCGGCCGCAATGACGTTGTGCCGCTGCAGGCGCGCAACCCGCTCGAGAAGCTGCGGCCGCAGATCATCCTGCAAGCGCTGCTGATCAACCCCGTCGAACCCGGGCAGCGCGTGGTGGCGATGAACGACGCCGCCGAAACCGGCGCCGAATACGCCGTCTTGGTGCTCGTGCCCGGCCAAGATGGCATCGACCACCTGTTGCGCAAGGTCGTCTTCAGCCGTTACGATCTGCTCCCGCGCCGGGAGCTGATCTATCAGCCCGACGGTTCGGTGGCCACGCGCGCCGAATATGGCGAGTTTCTCAACTACGGCGGCATTGTCTTCCCCTCGCAGGTGCTAATCGAGCGGCCCGAGGAGGAGTACTCGATCCGCCTGATCGTGCAAAGCGCCACCTTCAACAAGGCCTTGCCGGCGACCGATTTCGTCCTCAAGCAGCCGCCCGGCTCGCGGCTGGTGCCGCTCAGCAAGAATGACTTTCCGGCGGCCGCCTCGGTGGCGGGGCGGCGGCAGTGACAGCGGCTGCGAGCGCGCGGCGCCGCGCGCCCTTGCCGCCGAGAGGGCAACGATGAACCGCATGATCTGGGCCAATCTGCGCAGCCGTCCCTTGCGCAGCCTGATCGGCGTCATCGCGGTGGCGATCGAGGTGGCGTTGATCTTGCTCCTGGTCGGCCTGACCAACGGCATGATCAACGACGCCCGCAACCGCCTGGAAGGCTTGGGCGCCGACGTACTCGTCCGGCCGCCCAGCACCTCCACCTACTTGCAGATGAGCGGCAACATCCTGCCCGTCAAGCTGGCCGCTCTGCTGGCTCGGCAGCCGGGAGTCCGGGCGGCGACGCCGGTCGCCATGCAGGTCAACAATCGCGGCTTGACCACCATCGGCGGCATCGATCTCGCCTCCTTCAGCGCCGTCAGTGGCGGCTTGCACTTCATCGCCGGCGGGCCCGGCCTGGGCCCCGGCCAGGTGATCGTGGACGACCTCTACGCCGCCAGCAATCACTTGCACGTCGGCCAGTCTATTCCCCTGCTCGGCCATCGCTTCGTCGTCAGCGGCATTTTCGAGCATGGCAAGGGCTCGCGGATTTACCTGGGTATCGACACGCTCGATAAGTTGATCGGCGCTCCCGGCAAGGCTGCGGTCATCTACGCCAGGCTCGACAATCCCAGCCAAACCGACGCCGCCATTGCCCGCTTGCGCGCCCTGCTGCCCGGCTACCAGGTCGAAGCCATGCAGGAGTACTTGACGCTGTTTGCCGCCAACAAACTGCCCTTCCTGACCATCTTCCGCGGCGTGATCATTTCCATCGGCGTGATCATCGGCTTCTTGGTCATCTTCCTCACCATGTACACGACCATCCTCGAGCGCACCCGCGAAATCGGCATCCTCAAGGCGCTAGGCGCTTCGCGCTTCTACATCGTCGAGGCCATCTTGCGCGAGACCGGAGCCTTGGCCGTGGTGGGCATCCTGGCCGGCATAGGCCTGACCGAGCTCGTGCGCTGGAGTCTCCGGGACCTCTATCCCACCCTGCCCATCATCTTGCAGACCGCCTGGGTCGGTTGGGCGGCGCTGATCGCTATCGTGGGAGCGCTGGTCGGGGCGCTCTACCCGGCCGGCCGCGCCGCCGGCCAAGACGCCATCGCCGCCCTCGCCTACGAGTAAACCGCCGCGCCCCCCGGTGGGGCGGAGCCGGCGCGCGGGCTACAATGGAGGTTTATTGCCTCGGCATGCCGTCTCCAGAAAAAATTTACTTCGGCACCGACGGGATCCGCAGCGTGGCCGGCCAGCCGCCGCTGGATCCCGCCACCGTGCATGCCATCGGGTTGGCGCTCGGCGATGACATGAAGGCGCACGGCCGCCACTCCGTGGTGATCGGCGAGGATACGCGCGAGAGTAGCCGCTGGATCGCCGAAACCCTGGCCGCCGGCCTTGCTGCCCGCCAGGTGCGCATCGCCTCCGCCGGCGTGATCACCACCCCCGGCATCGCCTACCTGACGCGCAGCGGCGACTTCGCCGCCGGGGTAATGATCTCCGCCTCCCACAATCCCTACCAGGACAACGGCATCAAGGTCTTCGACCACTCCGGCTACAAGTTGCCCGACAGCGACGAGGCGGAAGTCGAAGCCGGCATCGAGAACTACCGCCAGCGCCAACTGGCGTCCCGCCGCCATACGCTGGCGCCCGATCCGGAGTTGCGCGAACGCTATCTCGAATTCCTCGCCCAGCGCGTGGCCGGCGCCGACCTCTCGTCCTGGGCGGCGATCGTGGATTGCGGCAACGGCGCCGCCAGCCCCCTGGCCGAAGACCTCTTCCGCCGCCTCCGCCTGCCCGCTCGTCTGCTTGCCTGTCAGCCCAACGGCCGCAACATCAATCTCGACTGCGGCGCCTTGCACCCCGAGTCCATGGCCCGCGCCGTCGCCCTCGAGCGCGCCGACGTGGGCTTGGCCCTCGACGGCGATGCCGATCGCGTCATGCTCGCCGACGCCGCCGGCCGCATCGTGGATGGCGACCAGGTGCTCTATATCGCCGCCCTCGACCTGCTCGGCCGCGGCCAACTCGAGCCCAAGATCGTGGTCGGCACCGTGATGTCGAATCTCGGCCTGGAAGTCGCCCTGCGCCTCCACGGCATCGAGTTGCTGCGCGCCGCGGTCGGCGACAAGTACGTTTTGGAGCGCATGCTCGAAAGTGGCGCGGTGCTCGGCGGCGAGCAAAGCGGGCACGTGATCTTCCGCCACGACGCCACCACCGGCGACGGCCTGCTGACCGCCCTGCGCGTGCTCGAAGCCATGGCCCGCCGCCGCCAGCCGCTGGCCGAGCTGACGCGCGGCTTCAGCGCCTTTCCCCAAAAGTTGGTCAACGTGCGGGTGCGCGAGAAAGTGCCCTTCGAGCAGTTGGCCGGCGTTACCGCCGCCATCCGCGCCGCCGAGACGTATTTCAGCGGTCAGGGACGCGTGCTTGTTCGTTATTCCGGCACCGAGCGTTTGGCCCGCGTCATGGTCGAGGCCCAGTCCCATGCCGCGGTCGAGCGCCATTGCCAGGCCATTGCCGCCGCCCTCGAATCCGAAATCGGCGAGTCGCGCCGCGCCGGGCGCGGCGCCGTCTCCTAGCGCCGGGTCGGCGTTCTAGCTGGTCGCTTTGCCGCGCCCGTATTTGCGCTGGAAGCGCTCCACCCGGCCCGCGGTATCGACGAGCTTCTGCTTGCCGGTGAAGAAGGGATGGCACTGCGAGCAGATTTCCACGTGGATGTCGCCCTTATGAGTGCTGCGCGTGCTAAAAACGCTCCCGCAAGCGCAATGGACGCGAACCTCGTTGTAGGCGGGATGAATATTCGGCTTCATGGCGAATTTTCTATTATACCCGCCCTCTCTCCTGTGCCCCGCCCGCGCCTGCCCACAGCGACTCCATCCGAGCGCGGCCAAGCGAAGCGCCAAAAGATGCCGCCAGCCCAGCGACCGCCAACCCGGGGTCCCAACGTGCAGCGGCGCGCGTTGGGTGGAACGAAGCCCTGCGCCGCCTATCGCCCAGCCCGCGCCTCAACTGCCGCCGAGAGCGCGCTGGCACCCTCAACCACTTCCGAGCGCGGCGAGAGGCAAGCAGGGCGAGGCGGCGGGAGCGAGGCCGACTGAGCGTACCCCAATGTACGTGAAGGAGGCCGAGCGACCGCCAACGAAGCCCTGCGCCGCCTATCGCCGCGCCCTCTTGACCCGGCGCTCTCGCGCTTCGCGCCAATAGAACGCGCCCACGCCCACCGCCACCAGCGCCAAACAGACCCCCACCGCCCCCAACTGCGCAGTGACGGCGATGTAGAGCCAGCCCGCCAGGGCCACCAGCGACGGCAGCGGGTAAAGCCACATGCGGAAGGGCAGCCGCAGATCCTTGCGCCGCCACCGGATCAGCCATTGCGCCCCCACCTGCGGCACGAACTTCATGAAAATTTGCAGCAACAGCAGAAACTCGATCAGGCGGCTGAGCGAGAGCAGGCAAGCTAGCATCGCCAGCCCGCCCAATAACAGCAGCGAGTAATCGGGAAACAGCTTCTTGGCGTGCACGTGTCCCATCGTTCGAAAGAAATTGCCGTCCAGGGCCGCCGCGTACGGCACCCGCGAATAGCCCAGCAGGCCGGCGTAAAGCGAGGCCAACGTGATGGCCAGGATCAACACCGTCATCAGCGCCGCCGCCCACG
Source organism: Terriglobales bacterium (assembly GCA_050746125.1). GTDB lineage: Bacteria > Acidobacteriota > Terriglobia > Terriglobales > SCQP01 > JAJPKR01. The sequence goes on from JBOGKX010000172.1 coordinate 9,506, forward strand.
GCCCGGCCACGGAGCGCATTAAATCGGTGACGATGGCCTGCGAGTGCACGGCGGCCGACCAGGGCATGGCGGCGATGATGCCGGCGGTCATGACCAGGTAGAGGGCGGCTACGGCCAGGATCGCCCACAGCACCGAACGGGGAATCGTCCGTCCCGGCTCGCGCACCTCCGCCGCCACGTAGTTGACCGTCCAGTAGCCGGCATAGTCGTACATCGCGTAGCGGGTGGCATGGCCCAGGCCGCGGAACAGCCCGCCCCGCGGCCAGGCGGTGAAGCGCAGCCGCGCCAGCTCCGCGTGCGGCAGTGCCGCCGCCAACAGCCAGACGATCGTCGCGATCAGCAGCGCCCACAGCACGTAGGAGATCACCCGCGTGCCGCCGATGTTGCGGTACAGGATCACCACGCACAGAGCCGCCGCCCCCGCCGCCACCAGCGGCAGCGCTCCCTGCGGCACCGGCACCAGGGCGGCGAAATAGTCGGCGAAGCCGACGCAGCCGGTGGCCATCGAAAGCGGCGCGGTTAGGACGATCTGCCAGACGAAAAGAAACGACAGCAGCCGCCCCAAGCCGATCGTGCCGAAGCCCTCGCGCAGATAGACGTAGGGCCCGCCCGCGCCCGGCAGCGCGGCGCCCAGTTCCGCCCAGATCAATCCGTCGGCGAGCGCCACGACCGCCCCGAGCGCCCAGCCCAGCATCGCTTGCGGCCCCCCCAGCGTGGCCAGCAGCAGCGGCATGGTGATGAAGGGCCCCACGCCAACCATGTGCAGCATGTTCAGCGTGGTGCCCTGCCAGGCGCCCACCACGCGGGGGAGAGGCGGCGAGGCGGTCTGGGAGGAGGCCGGCGGCACTAGCGGCTAGGGTAGCAGGTGCAACAGTTTGCACCGATTGCCCGCGATGTGCAAAACGGGAATTGCGAGGTGCTTGCCCCGGCGCGGCCGGCGGCGGGCGAATTTTTCCCTCGCAATCCCGATCAGTTGCGGTAAAGTCAGCAGAACTGGTTGCGAGTCAGTCCAACTGACTCTTTGCGCCCTCGTTATGCCATTAAAGCTATTACTCGTCGATGGCGATGCCACCGTGCCGGCGCTCATGGCGCTGGTGCTCGAGCCGCTAGAATGCGGGATTCGCGGTTTTTGCGATCCGCGCCTGGCGGCGGCGCAGCTCGAGGCCGAGTCCTTCGACGCCGCGCTGATCGATCTTGACCTGCCCGGCATGAGCGGGCTTGAGTTTGCCGAGAGCGTCCGCGCCTCGGCCCGCAATCGTTCGATTCCGCTGGTGCTCATGAGCGATCCCGGCCAGGGCGAGGCCGCCTTGCGGCACGAATACGCCGGCGCCGACCTCGGCATCCATTTCTACCTCGCCAAGCCCTTCACGCCCGAGCGCCTCTACGGCATCTATTACGCCCTGCGCCGCGCCATCGGCCGCGAAAAGCGCCATTTCCCTCGTGTGCCGCTGCGCCTGCCCGTCGCCTGCCGCGCCGATGGACGGGATTACGAACTGTACAGCCTGGATCTCAGCCAAGGCGGCATGTGCTTGACCGCTGCCGGCGGCGATGCCGCGCTGCCCAAGACGCTTGAGCTCGAGTTTTTCCTGCCCCACACCCATGAGCGCGTCCGCTGCCGCGCCCAGGTGTTGCGGCAAGGCCCCGCCGACGCCCTGGGCGTGGAGTTTTTCGGCGTGCCGCCCGAGATCGAAGCCCTCCTCCAGCGCCAAATCGACGAGAGCCTCCGCGCCGCCGCCGGCGCCTAGCCGCTAGGCGGCGGCGCCCCCCCATTTTGCAAGCGCATGCCCAAGTAGGTGTTCAGATAGAAGGTCTTAGCTAACCCCGTGTTCT